>JBBSMF010000060.1:0-7132 GCA_038233295.1 Candidatus Limnocylindrales bacterium
AGCCGTTGCTGGAGGAGGACTACCGCCTGCTGCGGGTAACGTGGGCGGCCCACCGCCTCGAGATCGCATCTTCCAACAAGGCGGGATAGCGACTACCCTCTGTGCTGGTAACGCGGCACACCTCGTGCCATGGCGCATCGATCGGCCGGTCCAGCCGGCCGCGGAGCAGAAGACGTGGGGAGACACGAATGCAACAGCGACCACTGAGGGGTCTGGCCCTATTCACGGTCCTGAGTCTGGCCATCGCGGCGTGCGGGGGCGGCGGGACGGCGACCACCGCGCCCGGCACGGACACTGCACCCAGCGTGCCTGTCACCAGCGAACCACCTGAGAGCGAACCACCTGCGAGCGACCCGGGCGCGAGCGAACCGGGCGAAAGCGAACCGGGCGGAAGCGCGGCCCCCGGGGACGCCGACATCAGCGGCGAGCTCCAGATCGGCGTCAAGTACGCTGACGCCGACGAAGTGGCGACATCTCGTTACGACCTGTTCGCCTCGATGTATCCCGACGTCGATGTCACGTTCACGGAGGCCGACTTCGATCCCGCTACGTTCCTGGCGGCGGTCCAGGCCGGAAACCCGCCAGACGTGGTGCGGCTGGACCGAGCGGTCCTCGGCACCTACGTGGCCAACGGCGCGCTCGAGCCGCTCGCGACATGCATCAGTGACTTCGGCATCGACATGAGCCAGTACCGGGAAGCGGCCGTGGCGGCCGTCACCATGAACGGGGAGGTCTACGGCATCCCGGAGTCAAACGACAGCCGGATCATCCTGATCAATGACTCAGTGGTCGAAGACGCAGGTCTGACTCCTGAGGATATCGACACGAGCGACTGGGAAGCGCTGAGCGAGGTCAACCAGCAGCTGCTTCAGACCGACGGAGGCGAGATCACGCGCATCGGCTTCGACCCCAAGCTGCCGGAGTTCCTGCCACTGTGGGCGGCCGCCAACGGCACCACCATCATCAGCGACGACGGCCTTACCTCCAACCTCGATGACCCCCTGGTCGCCGCGGCGCTGGACTACGCCGTCTCCCTCATCACGGCGCACGGCGACGCGTCCACCTTCTTCGACTTCAGGTCGAACGGCGCGGGCGGCGCCGACTTCTTCGGCGCGGAGAACCAGTTCGTCGCGGACACGGTCGGCGCGTTCCCCATGGAGCAGTGGTATCTGAACGTCCTCGGCAATGTCTCTCCCGACGAGAGCATCAGCTTCATGCCCTTCAAGGACAGGCAGGGCAACAACATCACCTTCGGAACCGGCTCGACGCTGGTCATCCCGGCCTCGGCCGACAACAAGGAAGCGGCCTGCGAGTACATCAAGGTGGTGACGTCACCCGAAGCCTGGCACGCGGCCGCTCAGACCCGAGCCGACATCCGTGCCGAGAGTGGCGAGGCGTTCACGGGCGTCTACACCGCGAACCGGGTCGCTGACGAGCAGAATTTCGCGGAGTTCGTGAGCGAGGAGTCCGCTGGCGCCTACTACCCGGGCGTCCAGCTTGTCCTTGAAGTGGTCGACGATGCCATCACGCTGCCGCCTAACGCGGCCGGCGAGGAGTTCACCCGCATCTGGCAGGAGGCCGTTCAGCGGGTGCTCAACGAGGGCGTTTCGGCCCAGGACGCTCTGGCTGATGCCGACGCAGAGGCCCAGAGAGCGATCGACGACGCCCAGCCGTAGAGGCCAGCTCGGCCAGCGAGGACGAGTAGGACATGACCGCAGCCAACGCGAGCGCCCCCAGCCGGGGGCGCTCGCGCTTCTCACACGACACCAAATGGGGCTTCATCTTCCTGCTGCCATGGATCATCGGGTTCATCGTGTTCACTGCCGGGCCGATGCTGGCCAGCCTCTACTTCTCGTTCAACGAGTACAACGGGATCCGACCGCCGGAATTCGTGGGTCTGGAGAACTACCAGGAGCTGGCCACCGACCGGCGGATCCCCCTGGCGCTGGCGAACACCGCCGTATACGCCATCCTGCACGTACCACTGGTGATCGTCCTGGCCCTCGTTCTGGCCATGATGTTGTTGCGCGTGGGCCGCGCGTCCGGACTCTTCCGGACGATCTTCTACCTGCCGACCATCACACCGGCCGTGGCGGTCGGGACGCTCTTCCTGCTGATCCTGAGTGGCCATGGGATCATCAATCAGGCTTTGTCAGTAGTCGGCCTGAATGGTCCGAACTGGCTGACGGACTCGACGTGGGTCAAGCCAGGCATCGTGATCATGTCACTCTGGTCGCTCGGCAGCACGGTGGTGATCTATTTCGCGGCGCTGCGGAACGTCCCACTGGAGCTCTATGAGGCCGCGCGGATCGACGGCGCCAACGCCTGGCAACAGTTCCGCAACATAACCGTCCCGTTCATCAGCGGTGCCATCTTTTTCACGCTCATCGTCAACACCATCGCCTCGCTCCAGATCTTCACAGAAGTCTTCACGATGTTCTTCGCGACCCGGTCCGGTCCCGCACAGACATCAGCCCTCTTTTACGTGATCTATCTCTTCCAACAGGCGTTCGTGGACCTCGACTTCGGCTACGCCTCTGCGATGGCCTGGCTCCTCTTCGCGATCATCCTGATCATCACCATCATCCAGCTTCGATTGAGCCGACGGTTCGTGTACTACGAGGGGGACAGCAGGTGACCATCCAGCCCGGCCAGGCCGGCGGCGCACCATCGGCGACGGCCGCTGCTACCCCAGCCACAGGCGTTGGAGCTGCCACACGCGAAGAGCGGGGCATCGGCGGACCGATACAGCGAGCGATCTACCTGATCCTGTTGCTGGGCGCCACGTTCCTTTTCCTGTTTCCCTTCGTGTGGCTGATCAGCGCTTCCCTTAAGAGCCGCGCCACGGTCTACAGCAACGAGCTATTTCCGGCACCTCTGCTGTTCGAGAACTACCTGACGGTCTTTGAGATCGCGCCGGTCGCGAACTGGTTCGTCAACAGCGTCCTCGTGGGCCTGCTGTCCGCGGGTGCCGTGACGCTCAGCTCTGCCCTGGTGGCCTTTGGCTTCGCGTATTTCCGGTTCCCGTTCAGGAACGTAGTCTTCGGGCTTGTACTCGCGACGATGATGCTGCCCGGCGCCGTGACCTTGATTCCCACATTCCTCATCTGGAACGCCCTGGGGCAAGTCAACTCACCCTTCTTCACGCCTCTCTGGGCTGGCAACCTGTTCGCTTCCGCCTTCTATATCTTCTTGCTGCGTCAGTTCTTCCTGGGCCTGCCACGTGAGCTGTTCGAAGCGGCTAGAGTGGACGGAGCGAACCCGCTGCGGATGTGGTGGAGCGTCGCTCTCCCGCTGACTCGTGCGGCGCTCATCGTGGTCTTCATCTTCGAGCTCAAGGCCAGCTGGACCGAACTCATGAAGGCCCTCATCTACATCAGGGAGATCGCGCTCTTCACATTGCCTCGGGGACTACAGAGCCTTGTCGCCCGCTTCAACCCGACGACCGGCGGCGAGGGTGAATTCCAGTACGTGATGGCGGCCAGCGTGATCATCACGGTGCCCATGGTCATCGTCTTCTTCCTGGCCCAGCGCTACTTCGTGGAAGGCATCGCCACCACTGGCTCCAAGGGCTGACACGATTCCCAACGCACTGCAAGCCTGCGGCAATGTCGCGGGCTGGCCAGTGACCACGGCTATGGCGCGCCAGCGGTATGGTCAGGGCTGAAGCACGCCGCCGCATGTCCGTCCCGGGCACGCACACCCGGCCCATGACCTCGAGGCACCCGATGAGCACATCCCGCCCCGCCCTCCTGGCCGCGCTCGGCCTATCTCTGGTGCTTGCCGGCTGCGCTGGCGACAGCCCGACCTGGACCGCTCCACCGGCCTCGGCCGAGGCCTCCGGCAGCCCCGGCACCTCCGGCAGTCCGAGCGCTTCGGGTAGCCCGGCGGCTTCTGATGGTTTAGCGTCTCCAGGCGCTTCCGGATCGGCAGCGCCTTCCGGCTCGGCTCCGGCGAGCGCTCCGGCGTCGGGCTCGGCATCGCCCGGCGCCAGCGGATCACCCGCCGCGTCAGGATCACTGGCACCTTCCGGGTCACCGGCCCCCGGCCCTTCCATGACCGACCCTGCCCTGACAGCCGCGACCGTGGCCCAGGGTCTGGATCAGCCGACCGGCATGGCCTTCCTCGCTGACGACGACATCCTGGTCATCGAGAAGGCCACTGGCCACGTCCGGCGGGTGCAGGGCGGCCAGGTGGCGGAGGAGCCCGTTCTGGATCTCGCCGTCAACTTCTTCGACGAGCGCGGGCTCCTGGGCATCGCTATGGACCCCGGATTCCCTGACGAGCCCTTCGTGTATCTCTACTGGACCGCACGCAACGACGGCGACGGCGACGATGCCCTCTTGGGTGAGGACACCGACGAGGCCACTGAGCTGCCCGACCTGGGTAACAGAGTCGACCGCTTCCGCTGGGACGGCTCCGCCCTCGCCTTCGACGGCAACATCGTCCGGCTGCGCTCCAACACGCTCCAGACTGACACCCTGGACCGCATCCGGGGCAACCACGACGCGGGACGGCTCGCGTTCGGGCCGGACGGGATGCTCTACATCGTCATCGGCGACCAGAACCTTCGTGGCCAGCTCCAAAACATCCAGGATGGCGCGGCACCCAAAGACGCCAACCTGACGGGCGTGGTGCTCCGGATGGCCCCGGACGGTTCGATCCCGCCGGACAATCCCTTTGCCGAAGCTGGCGCGGAAGAGGGCGGGGAAGTGGGCGAGAACATCTCCATGATCTACGCCTACGGTGTACGCAACACCTTCGGCATGACCTTCCACCCCGAGACCGGCGCTCTCTGGGCGACGGAGAACGGGGACGACACCTGGGATGAGCTGAACATCCTGACTCCGGGCGCCAACTCCGGGTGGATCCAGCTGATGGGCCCACCGGGGCGCTTCGACGAGTACAAGTCACTCGAGGTGGCCACGGAGGACGGATTGGACAATCCCGACTTCCCGCCCGACCGACTGGCGGACTCGGCCGAGCAGGCCATGGAGCGGATGTTCCAGCTGCCCGGCAGCGAGTACGTCGCACCGGAACTGGCCTGGCTGAACCCGCCCGCTGTGACGGCTATCGCCTTCAGCGATGATGCCGCCCTGGGCGGCGAAGGGGGGAGCGCCTGGGTCGGCACCGTGCTCACCGACTCGCTCTTGCGGTACCCGATGACGGCGGATGGCTCCGGCCTGGAGCTGTCAGGCGGTCTGGAGGACGGTGTCGACGACAACACCGCCAAGGGCGACCTGGGTGAGAGCGCGGACCATGTCGCCGGTACGGGCTTCGGCATCGTGACGGACATCCGGCAGGGATCGGACGGACGTCTCTGGGTCGTCTCGCTGTCTCTGGGATCCATCTATGCCATATCCGCGGGTGAGCCGAACGGATCCCCCGCACCATCACCCAGCGCCCCAGCGGACCCAAGTGGGAGCCCGGCTGCGAGTCCCAGCGGAAGCCCGGCTGTCAGCCAACCGCCTGACTCGGGCAGCGTCGAAGTCACCATCGGCACGGACGAGGGCCAAGAGCTTCGGTTCGTGCCGGAGGCGGCAGAGGCACCGACCGGCGCTCAGGTGGCCCTCACCTTCCAGAACTTGTCTCAGGCACCGCACAACCTGACGTTCAGTGACCCCATCGATGCTGCGACACAGACGATCGTGGCGCCGGGCACCTCGGAGACGCTGGAGTTCGCCGCTCCGGCACCGGGTGATTACGCGTTCGTATGCACGATCCACCCGGGCATGGATGGGGTGCTGACCATCACTGAATAGGCAAGCAGAGGGCCCGGCGAGCGCCGGGCCCTCTGCGGATCCGCAGACAGTCGGGCGGCGGGTACTGACGGCCTGACGCCCCGTTAGGTCTCTAGGCGGCGGTCTCTACGGTCGCGGCCGACCGCCGCGTCGTGCCGGTTCCCGCAGCCCGACCCTCAGAGTCGAAGACATGGAGGCGATCGAGCGGGAGCCAAAGGTCCAGGATGTCGCCCGACCGTACGCGCAGATCAGCGTCCACCAGGGCCAGAAGGGGCTGCTCCGCGACCGAGACGTGCAGGAGCTCCTCGCTTCCCAGGAACTCCACGACATCGGTGCGCACGCGGATGGTGGCAGAGTCCGGCGTGGACTTTTCTGCCTCGAGGTGTTCCGGCCGGAACCCGATGGTCACGCTGTCCGTGCTGGAGTCCTGTAGCTCAGCGGCCACTGCCGGCGGGGCCGCCGCCACGAAGTCGCCCGCCTTGAGCATTACCTGACCATCCTCCCGCGTCACCGAGGCGTCCAGGAAGTTCATGGCCGGGCTGCCGATGAAGCCGGCCACGAAACGGTTGACCGGCTTCTCATACAGTTCCTGAGGGGTTCCCACCTGCTGAAGCAGGCCGTCGTTCATGACCGCGATGCGATCGCCCATGGTCATCGCCTCGACCTGGTCGTGGGTGACGTATACGGTGGTCGTCTTGAGTCGCTGGTGAAGAAGCGCGATCTCCGCTCGCGTGGCGACACGGAGCTTGGCGTCGAGGTTGGAGAGCGGCTCATCCATGAGGAAGACGGCCGGCTCCCGCACGATGGCCCGGCCCAACGCGACACGTTGGCGCTGGCCGCCAGACAGCTCCTTCGGCTTGCGGTCGAGCAGGTTGGCCAGCTCCGTCATCCGAGCCGCTTCGTCTACGCGCCGCTCGATCTCCTTCTTGGGGAACTTGCGAAGCTTCAATCCAAAGGCCAAGTTGTCCCGGACCGTCATGTGCGGGTAGAGCGCGTAGCTCTGGAACACCATGGCGACATCCCTGTCGCGGGGCTCCAGGTCGTTGACGACGCGATCGCCGATCTTGACGGCTCCATCACTGATGGTCTCCAGTCCAGCGATCATGCGCAGCGACGTCGTCTTGCCGCAACCGGATGGTCCCACCAGGACGAGGAACTCCCCGTCGTGGATGTCGAGGTTCAGTTCCTGCACGGCTACGACCTCGCCGTAGCGCTTCCAGACCTGTTCGAACGTGACACTCGCCATGGGTCGCGACCTCCTGCCCAAGATGCTAGCGGACTGCGGGCGCTGCGGACGCCGAATCGCGCGACGAGCGTATCTGCTGCCCGTGCGAAGAGCCACTCTCGCGCGTCGTGCCAGAGTACCTTGCCACGGATGTCTTCGACGGGTG
>JBBSMF010000061.1:0-6930 GCA_038233295.1 Candidatus Limnocylindrales bacterium
CGGGCGTGCCTTCGTCGTCATAGCCGAAGCTGCCCAGGGCGCCGGGCAGCGTGGCGTCAGCCGTGATGTTCATCAGCTCCGACCCGAAGCGCAGGCTGCCCATCTGCGCCAGGTCCAGCCACGACGTCCCCGCGAAGGCGGCCTCCCAGCCCAGGATGCGGTCAAGCTCCACGGCGTGACCGACCGACTCGTGGATCTGGAGGGCCATCTGCTCCGAGCCCAGGATGAGGTCCGTGGCATCCAGCGAGGGGCACTCCGGCGCCGTCAGCAGGGCGCGCGCCTCCTCTGCGATGCGCGCCGCGTTGCCGGCCAGGTCCAGCTCCCGAACGAGCTCCCAGCCGCGCGTGCCGTACTGGCCGCGGATGCCGGGATAGGAGCGCCGCTGGGTCTCGCGCTCGCCGACCGCGGTGGCGCTCATCGCCGCGCCGCACTCCACGATGTGCTGATCGACCCGGGAACCCTCGCTGGAGACCAGCCACTTGCGGGTGTCCCAGACGCGGTGGCTGGCCTCGGCGATGTCCGCGCCGTGCTGCTGCATGGTCCGCGTGACGTCCTCCAGGGCGTCGCCCTTCTCGGCCAGCGTGACGGCCCATGGATCCTCCCGGCACTCGCTGGACCAGGAGCCTGTGGCGGGCGCCTGGGGCGCAAGGTCAAGGGTCTTGCCGGGCACGCTGGCCGAGGCGCGGGCCACGGCGGCCGCCTGCTCGCCGGCTCGGCGCGCCGCGGCCGGACCCACGTCGGGCACCGCGTAGAAGCCCCAGGACGAGCCGATGAGCGCCCGCACGCCGACGCCGGCACGCTCGTCCCGGTCGGTCGATTCCAGGACGCCGTTGCGTGCCGCCATGGCCTCCGAGCGGATCTGCATCACCCGCGCGTCGGCGTAGCGCGCGCCGGCGGCCAGGGCGGCCTCGACGGCCGCGGTCGCTGTGTCGTACATGGCGGGGATGCTAGGCGGTCAGCCGGTTCCTCGCCAGGAGCGGACATGCCGCATCAGTCCGAGGCGAGCGGCAGGCGGAAGACGAAGACGGTGCCCTTCTCGGGTGCGGCCTCCGCCCAGATGCGGCCCCTCATGGCCTCCAGGAGGCGGCGGCAGACGTACAGACCGATGCCCGCGCCGGCGGCATGACGCGATCCCTCCGAGGTCCGAAAGAGGAGATCGAAGACGGCCTCCCGGCTGTCCGCCGACAGACCGATGCCCCGATCGCGGACCCGGACCTCAACCTCATCGTCCACCTCTATGGCCGACACGTCGACCTCCGTCCCGGGTCCGCTGTACTTGAGGCCATTGGAAAGGAGGTTCGTGACCACCTGCTCCACGTAGACCTGGTCCCCGGAGACCGGGGGAAGTCCGGGCGTGATCTCGAGTCTGAGCGTTCGGTCGGGCCAGCGCCGGCCCTCCTGCTCCACCACACCGGGCAGCACACGCTGCAGAAGGATGGGTTCCTGGCCGGGCTCCAGCAGGCCGCGCTCGATGCGGGTGAGGACCAGCAGGTCCTCGATGATCCGCAGCAGCCGCTCCGTCTCTGCGGTGATGTCCGGGAAGAGGTCGCGCGCCTGAGCGCTGGCCATCACGGTCGGGTCGCGCGAGAGGATCCTGGCCGCGGCATAGATGGTCGTGGCGGGCGTCCGCAGCTCGTGGGAGAGCATGCCCGCGAACGCATCCTGGAGCTGTTCCCGTTCCCTGGCCAGCTCCGCGGCGCGCCGGCTGGCAAGGCGCAGCTCCATATCGTTCATGACGATCGCGGCCAGATCCTCAAGGTTGGCCGTCTCTTGCGGCGTCAGCACCCGGGGCTGGTAGTCGAGGATGCAGAGGGTGCCCAGGTTATGCCCGTCAAAGGTATGGAGCGGTACACCGGCGTAGAACTTCAGGCCGAACGCGCCGGCCACCAGCGGATTGGCCAAGGCGCGTGGATCACGTGGTGCATCGTTGACCACCCAGGGCCCGTCGTGGAGGATGGCCGAGGCGCACAGTCCCGGCTTCCGATCCATCTGCTCGACCGCCAGGCCGTGATGTGACTTGAACCAGATGCGGTCGTGATCGACCAGGCTGACGATGGCGATGGGTACATCGAAAAGGCGCGAGGCGAGCGCGGTGATCCGGTCGAAGGTGCCGTCGGCGGGCGTGTCCAGGATGTCGTAGCGCTGGACTGCGGCCAGGCGTTCTGCTTCGTCGGGAGGGATCAGGGCAGGATCGACGGCCACCACGAGCACATCATACGAGCGCGGAGGCGCGGTTCGGGCCGTTGACGCGTGCCACCCGATGGCGCCCCGCCCGCTCGGGTCAGGCGCTCGGTAGGATTCGCTCGCAAGAGCCGGCTCCACGGGGTGCCGGCCGCCAGCAGAGGAGAAGCGTGCCAGAAGGTCGGGTGGTCACGGTCACTGGCCCGCTGGTCGCCAGCGAGCTGGGCGTCACAGACTCGCACGATCACCTGTTCCTGCGCAGCCCTGCCCTGCCCGGTCAGGAGCTCGAGGACCTGGGCGCGGCGATCAACGAGGTCCGCGAGGCGAAGGCCACGGGGCTCGACGCCATCGTGGAGATGACGCCCATCGGCTGCGGGCGACGGCCGGACCGGTTGCGCGCGGTCTCCGAGGCGACCGGGATGCCCATCATCGCGGCCACCGGCTACCACCGCGACGCGCACTATCCCGATGGCCACTGGGTACACGAAGCGACGATGGAGACGCTGGCCGAACGCATCGTCACCGATCTTCAGGCTGGCATGCACCCGGCCGACTGGCTCGATCCTTCGCTGCCGCTGGATCCGGCACGCGCTGGGGTGATCAAGGCCGGCGCCTCCTACCAGCACGTGTCGGCCTCCGAGCGGCGACGCCTGGAGGCGGCGGCCCTCGGGCATCGGCGCACGGGCGCGCCCATCCTTGTGCATGCCGAGGTGGGCACCTGCGGGCACGAGATCGTGGACCTGTTCACGGCCGTCGGCGTCCCCCCGACGAGCTTGCTTCTGGCCCACCTGGACCGCAACCCCGATCCGGAGCTGCACGCGGAGATCGCCGCGCGCGGTGTGACCCTGGAGTACGACACCATCGGGCGCATCAAGTACCGGCCGGACAGCGATCTGCTGGACCTCATCGAGTCAGTCGTGGCGGCCGGCCACCTGGAACGCATCGTCCTCGGACTGGACCTGGGTCGACGCGACTACTTCCGGGCATACGGCGGCGGGCCTGGGCTGCGTTCCCTGATGAGTTCATTCGTGCCGCGGCTCCGTCGCCGCATCGGAGAGGCAGCGGTGGAGACGATCCTGGTGGCGAATCCGGCACGGGCCTTCGCGATGGCCCCGGTGGCGGAGCCGGGCGTGGCCGTGGCTGGCGCGGGCGGGGCGGCGACCCCATGACTCACGCGGGCATCGCCGATCGGTACGACGTCATCGTGGTGGGGTCTGGCTCCGCCGGGTCGACCGCCGCCATCAGCAGTGCCCGGACCGGCGCACATACCCTGCTGGTCGACCGGCTGGCCTTCATGGGCGGCACCTCCACGGCCGTGCTGGACACGTTCTATGCCTTCTACACGCCCGCCGAATCCCCGCGGCGCGTGGTGGGCGGACTGGGCTGGGAGGTCGTCGGCCGGCTCATCGGGGAGGGCGTCGCCTTCGAGCGGCCCAACACCTACGGCGCGGGCACCGGCGTGACCTACGATCAGGAGACGCTCAAGCTGGTCTGGGAGGAGCTGGCCGTGGCGGCCGGGGTCGACCTCCTGCTCCACACGTGGGCCACCGGCATCCGTGTCCGCGACGGGCGAGCCGAGGCGATCCGCATCTGGAACAAGGGCGGCGAGCGCTGGATCGAGGCGAGCGCCATCGTGGATGCGTCAGGCGATGCGGACCTGTGCGCGATGGCCGGCGTGCCCTACGACGATGCCCATGCGAGCGGGACGATGCAGTCGCTCTCCACGCTGTTCCGATTGGCCAACGTCGAGGTGGAACGTGCCGCCGCGGTGCCCAAGGCCGAGCTCTGGGCGCGGATGCGTGAAGCGGCCGCGACCGGCAACTACCACCTGCCACGCCTGGAGGGATCGTGGCACCGGACGCCGTTCGCGGGAGTGGTGATGATCCACATGACGCGAATCCCCAACGTGGATGCGACCGATCCTGTGGCACTCACGCGGGCGGAGCTGGAGGGCCGGCGCCAGGTCCGCGAGTACCATCGCTTCCTGCGGGACCGAGTGCCCGGCTTCGAGGCGTCCGTGCTGGTGGGCACCAGTCCCTCGATCGGCGTCCGCGAGAGCCGCCGCGTCCACGGTGACTACCGCCTGACGCGGGACGACGTCCTGGAGGGCCGGCGCTTCGCCGACGAGATCGCCCTGTGCGGCGCGCCCATCGAGGACCACCACGCCGGCGGCGACACGGAGTGGCATTACGTCCACGATCGCGGCGTGTATGGCATCCCGTTCCGCAGCCTGCTGCCGCTCGGCGTGGAGGGGTTGCTGGTGGCGGGGCGCTGCTTCTCCGCGACACACGATGCCCACGCCTCGGCACGCTCCATGGCGACGTGCATGGCCATGGGTCAGGCGGCGGGCACGGCCGCTGCACTGGCCGTGAGCGATGGCGCGGCGCCGCGGGCGTTAGGCGCGTCGGTCTTGCGGACGCGGTTGCTGGCCGATGGCGCGCTGCTGGATCCGGTGGAGCCGCCGCGGCCGCTGGTGTCGGTGTGACCGAGCAGGCGTGGGGCGGCGGGCCGGCGGCAGAAGCCTTGCGGGGCGGTCGTGTCGCCGAGGCCATCCGGCGCCAGCGGCTCATCGTCGTTCTGCGGCGTGTTCAGCCAGTCGACGCATTGATGGCGCTGGTGGACGAGCTGGCCGACTCGGGTGCACGAGTGTTCGAGATCACCTTCGACGCGCCCTCAGCGGCGGAGGACGTGGCGGCCGTCAGCGCTCATCTGGCCGGACGCTCCGATGGACCCTTCCTGGTCGGTGCCGGCACGCTCGTGGGACGCGAAAGGCTTGACGCCGCGCTGCTATCGGGCGCCGACTTCGGGGTGGCCCCAGTGCTGGATGCATGGCTCGTCCGCGAGGCGGTCGCGGCCGGCCTGCCATTCGTGGCGGGTGGGCTGACGCCCACGGAGATACTTGCCGCCTGGTCGGCCGGCGCGACCTTCGTGAAGCTCTTCCCGGCGTCCGCGGTGGGGCCTGCGCTGGTTCGCGAGATGCGCGGTCCTCTGCCCGACATCGGTCTCATCCCGACGGGCGGCGTCGATGCCACTAACGCCTCGGCCTTTCTGGAGGCGGGAGCGGCCGCGGTGGGTATCGGCAGCGCCTTCACGAAGGGCGACCCGGCGACGCGCCGGACCCTGGTGGCGTCACTCTCGACGGCGCGCGTGAGTAGCCTCCCGTGAGCGGCGGGGCTCGGTTCGAGGGACGCACTTGCCTCGTGACGGGCTCCACGGGCATGGCCGCATCGGCGGCCCAGGCCCTGGCCGCGGAGGGCGGGGCCGTGTTCGTCGTCTCACGCACCGCGGGGAACGCGGAAGGCCTTGCCGCCTCCATCACCCGCCGCGGGGGGCGGGCAGCGTGGCGGGCCGCCGATGTCACCGATGAGGACGCGGTCGAGGCGGCAGTGGCGACATGCGTCGATGCGTTCGGCAGGATCGATGCCGTCTTCAACGTGGCCGGCATCAGTGGCCGGCGCTTCGGTGACGGGCCGCTCCATGAGCTGACCCGAGAAGGTTGGGAGACGGTCATGGCCGCCAATGCCATGGGCCACTTCCTGGTCAGCCGCGCGGTCGTACGGCGGATGCTGGCCCAGCACCGGGACACGGCAGGCCTGCGCGGCACCATCCTGAACATGTCCAGCGTTCTCGCTCGCGAACCGTCGCCGCGGTTCTTCGCCACGCATGCCTACGCCGCCAGCAAAGGCGCCATCGAGGCGTTCTCGCGGGCCGCCGCTGCCTTCTACGCGCCCGCCGGCATCCGCATCAACGTCATCGCTCCGGCGCTGGTGGCCACGCCCATGAGCCAGCGCGCACAGGAGGATCCGGCGATCCGCGCTTACCTCGCCGAGAAGCAGCCACTCACGGGCGGGCCCATCGATCCGGACGACGTGACCCGCACGGTCCTGTATCTGCTGAGTGACGACTCGCGCGCGGTCGCGGGGCAGGTCATCACCGTGGACGCCGGGTGGAGCGTCAGCGAGCCAGCGCTCACGCGAGACGCCGGAGGCTTGATGCCCGAGGACGAGTGAGAGCACTGGCCATCGTGCCGTGAGGTTGGCCTTTTCTCCGATCTCGGCTAGCGGGAGGTCCGCGGTCGGATCCAGGAGAGGCCGATGCCAGGGCGAACGTCCTCGCGCCAGACCACTTCCATGACAGCCGCGCATGGTGGCAGCGTTAGCTAGCGAGCGGGCGGTCCGGCTGGGCATCACAGAACGGCCAAGCCCGTTTTTCGGCCACAGAGGGTCGTTGGTCATGGCCAGATGACGGCCGGGATGCGCAGATGGCAGGCTTCCGTCGATGGCGCACTGGCTAGTGCGACCCCCATGCGCGTATGACGGGAGCGGCCCGAGTCGCAAGGGCGCCACGCCGCCGCGGGGCACGCGAGTCCACCCACACCGAGGGCCCCCAGTCGCGAAGTCGCCCACACCGCGGCCCGACTGCTGCACGGCCGTGCCGGATGCGGTGCACTTGACTCGGCCTTCGACGAGATCACGATCGTTGAGCGAGCCACTCCCCGCCGCGCATCACGCGCCGGACCAGGAGCCCTTCGTCAAGCTCCGCCACGTCTGCCCGTTGTCCGATGGCCAGTCGCCCGCGGTCGCCGGCACCCACAAGGGTCGCCGGGTTGCGCGATGCGGCGGCCACGGCAAGGGGCAGTGGCACCCCCGACCGCGTGAGGTTGCGGACCGCCGAGTCGAGCGCGATCAGCGACCCGGCCAGGGCACCGGTCGAGCGCAGCGTG
Source organism: Candidatus Limnocylindrales bacterium (assembly GCA_038233295.1). Lineage (GTDB taxonomy): Bacteria > Chloroflexota > Limnocylindria > Limnocylindrales > CSP1-4 > Palsa-1032. The sequence continues at coordinate 6,905 of JBBSMF010000061.1, forward strand.
CAGCGGCCGCCATCGATCTGCACCTC
>JBBSMF010000062.1:0-6858 GCA_038233295.1 Candidatus Limnocylindrales bacterium
GGCCTGGTGGAGCAGGATCTTGGCTTTGCCGAGAAGGCCGGGGCCTCCGCCGTAGTTGAGGGCCTCAAGCAGCGTGTCGTCGCCGAGCGCGCTGAGGCTGGCCGGCAGGTTGAACACATCTTCCAGCGTGGTGCCGGTGTTGTACTCCTGCCAATCCTCCGTGTGGTTCTTCCAGAAGCCGGCCGAGCAACCCTCATTGCCGAAGGCAGTGCCGGATGCGGGCACGGCTCCGCCGACCAGACCGATCATGAGCAGACCGGTAAGGGCGAGCGTCCGTACTCGTCTAGTTCCCATGGGCGAACTCCTACAGGACCGCTATTGGGGGGCGCCATCTGGGTGAGCGCCTCGTCCCCGGTACTGGGCCGGGTGCGGGTCACTCGGACTATGCCACGGCCGATGGGATTTTGGTACTACCGATTCGCACGAAAAGGAGCTATTTGGTGCCTGCGAACACCACCCGAAGCGACTCGGACACCGCAGGGCCCTCAGCGGGTGTAGATGCCCTCCGGGTCCAGGACCTCGCGGACGAGACGCAGCTCCTCGGGGGTGGGTGGCGCTGTCTCGGTGAGGCTCTCGGCCACGGCCGGCTGCCAGGTCATCTGGCGCTGCACCTCTTCCAGCGTGATGCCCGGGTGCAGCGAGTCAAGGCGCATCTCGCCCTCAGGGCCGAAGTGGTACACGCCCAGGTCCGTGATGACGACGGATGGACCGGCGCCCAGCCAACCTTGTTCGCGGCGGGTGCGCGCGCCATCTGCGCCGCCCGGGTTGCCAGGGGAGGTCCGGAAGTCGATGCGCTCCACGAACGACCTCTTGGACTGGCGCATGATCACGAAGACCTGGCGGGCGTTGATGGCGATCTCACAGGCACCGCCCGATCCCGGCAGGCGGGTGCTGGGCTGCGCGTAGTCGCCGATGACCGTGCTGTTGATGTTGCCGAAGCGGTCGATCTGAGCGGCGCCCAGGAAGCCCACGTCGATGAGCCCGCCCTGGAGGTAGAAGCCGAAGAGCTCGAACATGCTGGTCACGGCCGTGGCCCGCGTGACGATCGTCGGGTCACCGATGCTCAAGGGCAGGCGTGCCGGCTGCGCCCCGAACACGCCGGCCTCATAGACCAGCTCCAGGTCCGTGGCCACGGTCAGCTTGGCCAGGTTGACCGCGATGTTGGGCAGCCCCACACCGACGAAGCAGACACGCTGCCCAGCCAGCTCCCGAGCGGCGGCGACGATCATCATCTCCGAGGCTGTGAAGCTCGCGGCGCTGACGGGCTGGATGGGCACGTCGGTCATGGGAGCCCTTCGTTCGGCCGCTGCGGTCGACCGGCCACCGTGACTGACGAATCGTCACGATGAACGAACAGCGAGAGCGGCGCAGCGTACCTTCGGCGGTCGAGTCTGCGGCCATCAGCCGGTCGAGTAGCCGAAAACGTCAACATCCGACAGCCAAATCGCTCACCGCAGTGTCGGAACGCACATTCCGAGGGCGCCGCGGGTCCTGTTGTTCGGTGATCGTGAACAGCTGATCGATACCGCGCAATGGTCGTCGGACGCCGCCTGCTCGAGCGCGCTCACCGGTAGTCGCCGTAGTCGACGGAGCCTGACGGGGCGGCGCCGGGGCGGAGGGCACGGACGCGATCCTGGCCCAGCTTGTCCCGATACTCGGCGCGCCCGGAGACGCCGTGGACCCACTCATCCAGCCACCGCTCCAGTGCGCCGGCGTCTCGGCTGATGGCGTCCCATTCGATGTAGAAGCGGTTGTCCCGGTCGTAGACGCCCTGGGCGTAGGAGGGGTGGGCGCCGAACGGCTCGACCACGACCGCGTCCACGATCAGACCAGGGATCACCGTGCGGTTGGGGTCAGCGCGGATGACGTCCTCGCTCACCAGCTCCTCGACCACCACGATGACGCGCTCCGCGGCGAAGGCGGCCTCCTTCTGGCAGCCCAGGAGGCCCCAGATCTGGGTATCGCCACGCTCGTCGGCGCGCTGCGCGTGGATGATGGCCACGTCCGGCTTGAGCGGCGGCACGGCGTAGACCATGTCCTCCCCGTACGGCGAGCGTATGGGTCGGATGAGCGGATTCGCCACCGGCAGGTCCGTCTCGAAGTAGGAGCGCAGCGGGAAGAAGGGCAGGTTCATGGCGCCCGCCGTGTACCGTCCGACCATGCCGAAGTGGGAGTACTCCTCGAGCTCCAGGCTGGGGGCCTCGCCCTCCGTCACCCGCCGGACGGCGTGGAGGCCGCCCACGCCGGGATTGCCCAGCCAGCTGAAGATGAGCTTGCGCGCCACGCCGGCACCGACCATCTGGTCGTAGATGAGGTCCGGCGTGAGTCGCGCCAGCGTCAGATCGCGCTTGCGCTGACGGATGATCTCGTGGCCGGCCGCGAAGCTGATGAGGTGGGTGAAACCCTCGATGGCCACGGTGTCCCCGTCGCGCACGAGCTCCGCGATCGCGTCCCGCATGGACGCGACCCTGGACGCGGTCAACCGCCGGCCTCTACCTCGTTGATGGCGTCGGCGGCCACCGCCTCCTCGTGCAGGCGGGTTCCACCCTCAGCCACGAGGGCCACAGCCTCGGAGAAGATGCGCACGGCCGTGTCCATCTCGCCTTCCGTGACGATGAGCGGCGGTGACATGCGCACGCTGGTCTTGCCGCACTCCAGCACCAGCAGCCCTCGCTGGAAGCAGGCCCACTGGACCTCCTCGGCATGGTCGGCCGTATCGAGCTCCACGCCGAGCATCAGGCCCTTGCCCCGCACGTCACTGACCAGCGACGGGAAACGATCGATGAGCGGCCGCATCCCGTTAAAGGCCTGCTCGCCGCGCGCGCCGGCATTCGCCGTCAGGCCACCATCCAGCAGGTCGATGGTGGCCAGCGCCGCGGCACAGGCCACGGGGTTGCCGCCGTACGTCGAGCCGTGAGCGCCGACGCCCCAGGCCTCCATGATCTCAGCCCGCGCGATCATGGCCCCGAGCGGCATGCCCGAGGCGATGCCCTTGGCCGTCAACAGGATGTCCGGTTCCACGCCCCAGTGCTCGATGGCCCACATCTTGCCCGTGCGCCCCGCGCCGGACTGGATCTCGTCGGCGATGAGCAGGATGCCGTGCTCGTCGCAGATCCGGCGAAGTCCCTCCAGGAAGCCGTCCTCCGGCACGATGTAACCGCCCTCGCCCTGGATCGGCTCGACGATGATGGCCGCCACCTCGTTGGCCGGCGCCAGCTTGTCGAAGAGGACCTCATCGAACCAACGAAGATCCGCCACCTTGCCGAACGGTGCGTGATAGACGCCGGGCAGCAGCGGCCCGAACCCGGCGTGGTACTTCGCCTTGGAGGCCGTGAGCGAGACGGAACCGTAAGTACGGCCGTGGAACGCGCCCAAGAAGGCGACCACATAGGGACGATGCGTGGCGTAGCGAGCCAGCTTGATCGACGCCTCGACCACCTCCGTGCCGCTGTTGCCCAGGTAGGCGCGCTTCGGACCTGAGATAGGCGCCGTCTGGGCCAGCGCCTCGCATGTCTCGGGATAGATGGGCAGGTAGAAGTCCGAGGCGCTGTAATGCACCAGCTCTCCCGCCTGCTGGCGGATGGCATCGATGACCTGCGGGTGCCCATGGCCGGTCGAGTTGACGGCGATGCCGGCGGCGAAGTCGAGGAAGCGGTTGCCGTCGATGTCCTCGATGGCGCAGCCATCCCCGCGGACCGGGACCAGAGGATAGGCGCGCGGCAGGCTGGGCGACGTCCAGGTGCGATCGTACTCGACGTGAGCGCGCGCACGCGGACCGGGGATCTCCGTGACGAGATCGGGCAGGGGACGGCTGGTAGGTTCCGCGGCCGGTCGATCAGGCTGCGTGCCGTCGGGTCCGGCCGGGCGGTCGATGAGCTGGGTCACGGCGGGGGTCCCTCGCAGACGTCGGAGTGCATAGTCCCTATGCAGCGTGGATGGCGCAGTGTAGCAAGGCAGCGGCGCGGCTCACCCGCCGCTTTTCCCATACGTCGCGTGTGGCGACGTTATCCGGGAGCTCGCCTGCCTCGCGCGCGGCAGCCGCCGAGATTCGCTCTGGTTCCGCCACGCGTGTCGAATCTCACGCTCGGAGGCGCTCATCACGGGCACATACGGCTTCTCGCCGGCTCGATGTGGAGCTCGTTGCGAGGGAGCGCCCCTATGCCGCGGCCGAGTGCCTGTATAACGTCGCCCTGGAGCACATATGGGAACTCCCGCGCGTTCAAAGCCGAGCACCGATCGCCTCGCCGCGTTGCCGGCGGACCAGCGAAGGGCCCGCCGCCTTCAGGGGCGCGCGAGCAGCGTCGGCGGCCGTAGGGGTACGGATCGTCACGATGAACGAACAAGCGACTCCTCGCGGCAGGTTCCGGGCTCTGGACGATCACCGCGGAGCGGTCGGGGGAGGATCGGCACGCTCATGGCCACTCGAATGACGGTGGACCGAGCCGTTTGGCGAAGGTCGGTGGGGCGATCGGCGCCTCAAAGAGCGGATCAAACGGGCGAATCGGCCTCCGCTGTTCGTTCATCGTGACGAATCGACCCGCTCTGCCCGCTGTCGCTGCGCTCCAGAGGCCGATCGCGATCGCGCGCCACCGCCCCGACCACAGCCACCGCCCCCGACCCCGCTCAGTCCACGACGGTCTGCGACTGCTCCCGCATGAACTGCTGCACGTAGTGGTAGCCGCCGCCGGACTTGCCCGTCGCGGTAGAGCCTTTCCAGCCGCCGAAGGGCTGGATCCCCGGCCAGGCGCCCGTGGTCGCTCCGGCGCGTCGGTTGACGTAGACCACGCCGGCCTCGATCCGGTCGAGGAACTGGTCGATCTCCGCCTGGTCCTCCGAGTAGAGCCCGGCCGTCAGACCCAGCACGGAGTCGTTGGCGAGCCGCACCGCCTCATCCAGCGAGTCGACCGCCGCGATCGCCGTGAAGGGCAGGAACAGCTCCTCGCGGAAGAGCCGGTGGTGGGTCGGCAGGTCCGTGGCGACGGTGGGAGCGACGAAGAACCCGCTGTCCAGCCCACCCTCCGTGACTCGCTCCCCGCCGATCAGCAGCCGTCCGTCCGTCCGTGCCTCGGCGACGGCGTTCTCGTAGCGTGCCATGGCACTCCGGTTGATGACCGGCCCCAGCCAGTTCTCGCGCTTGGTCGGGTCGCCTATGGAGATCTCCGCCGTGCGGCGGACCAGCAGCTCCGTGAACTCGTCCAGCACCGTGCGATCGACGTAGACGCGGCTGTTGGCGGAGCACTTCTGGCCGGAGAACCCGAAGGCTGAGCGCATCACGCCCTCCGCCGCCTCATCCAGGTCCGCCTTCCGGCTGACGATGGCCGGGTTCTTGCCGCCCATCTCCACGATCACCGGCTTGGGGAAGGCGCGCGGGAAGTTGCGGTAGATGCCGAAGCCGACCTCGAACGAACCGGTGAAGATGAGGCCGTCGACGTCCTCGTTCTCCTGCAGCTCCGCCCCGACCGATTCGCCCGGTCCGGCCACGGTGTTGAAGACGCCCTCCGGGATCCCGGCGTCGCGCATGACCTGGGTCAGGCAGGCGCCGGAGAGGGGCGCATCGGTGGAGGGCTTGTAGACGACCGTGTTGCCCGCCACCAGCGCTCCGCCGGCCGGCCCGCCGGACAGCGCGAAGGGGAAGTTGAAGGGGCTGATGACGGCCCACACGCCGTACGGCTTGAGCACGGATCGGGTGTGCACGGAGAGGTCGCCCAGGTTGCCCATGGGATGGTCGAAGCCGTCGTTGCGCTCCATCATGTCGCAGGACCAGCGGATCAGGTCGGCCGTCTCCTCGACATCGCCGAGCGCCTCCAAGCGGTTCTTGCCGACCTCCATGGAGAGCAGCGCAGAGAACTCCATCTGGCGCTCGCTGATGAGGTCCGCCACGCGTCGGAGCAGCGCCACGCGCTCCTGCCACGGCGTCCGCGACCAGGCGGGGAAGGCTGCCTTGGCCGCGGCGATCGCCTCGCGGGCGTCCTCGCGGGTGCCTTTGGCGAAGGTGCCCATCAGCGTGCCGTCGATGGGCGTGCGCTTCTCGAAGGTGCCGTCCCCGTCGCGATCCGATCCGTTCACGAAGTTGGGGTAGTAGCTCCCCAGCATGCCGCGAGCTCGCTCCAGCCCCGTCTCGAACAGAGCGTGCATCTCGTCGTTGTCGTTGCGCAGGGTGGCGTAGGTGACCTTGAGGCGCGGCGGGCTGGTGGTCTCGGTCATGATGCGTGTCCTCGTGGCGATGGATCGGCGTCAGTCTAGCGTTGCGACCGGTGCGGTCAGGCGGTCGGGGACCGTTGGGTCAGGCGGTCGGGGACCGCTGGGTCAGGCGGTCTGGATCGAGCGGAAGCAGTCGGAGCAGTAGACCGGCTTGTCCATCCGCGGGCGGAAGGGCACCTGGGCCGAGCTGCCGCATTTGGAGCAGATCACCGCGAACTGCTCGCGCATGGGTCGGTCGTCACCGCGCTCGTAGCCGCGCGGGCCGCCGATGTCGCGGACATCCAGGCTGCTCGTCTCGCGCATGGACCGCCGTGAGGCGCGACAGCCGGGGCAGCGGTTGGGATCCGGGGCGAAGCCATTGTCGGCGGAGAACAGTTGATCGTCAGCCGAGTGCACGAACTCCACGCCGCAGTCGAGACATGGCAGGTTCCGATCTGTATAGGACACCAAGAACGTCCTCCCCTGGACAGCGATTCAGATCCTTCCCGCAGGGCCGATGTGCAGCGGTCCACGGTCTTACGACGACAGCGAGGATCGAGAGCGTGGCGTCGGAGATGACCGGGCGCCGCGCGTCCCAGGTGCTCTGTCGAGGTCCCTGGCTGGGCGCACCGGATGCAGGCCATGAGCCTACCACCGGTGTGGCCGTAGCGGCACGTA
>JBBSMF010000063.1:0-6723 GCA_038233295.1 Candidatus Limnocylindrales bacterium
AAGCGCGCCTTCTTGCCGATAGACTCGACCAGGGCGAGGCGCGCCACGGGCAGGGCGAGGGCCAGCGGCAAGCCGGGATAACCGGCTCCGCTACCCAGGTCGAGCAGACTGGTCCTTCCCGCGAGCAGCGGCAGCGCGGAGAGCGAGTCCACGACGTGCTCCAGTGCCACGCTTTCTGGGGTGCGATGGGCGGAGAGGTTGACCGAGCTGCTCCAGGCAAGCAGGAGCCGTGCCTGTGCCTCGATGGCGGCACGGACGCCGGGTGTCAGCTCAAGCGCCAGGTCGGCGAGTCCCGCGTCCAGGGTCGTGCCGAAGCTGGGATCGAGTGGCGGCAAGGCGCGATGATCGGCAGGCAGCGGCGAACGGACTGGCATCGAGAGCGGTGGGCCCGCGCCTGGCCCGCCGATCGGACCGTGGGGCGCGCGGCGGGCCGCATCCCGCTCCCGACACCGAGACATGTCTGCCACCACGACCTTTCGGTTTTCCCTCCGACGCCGGTCTTCGTGGCCGGATCTCTCCGGGCCGCCGAACGGCGGACGTTACCGTACTCGGTCGCTCCGCCGGGAGATGGCGAAGCAGTGCAGGCGGGGACTGTCGCGGACGGCGCGGCATCGGGTCAAGGTGGTTATCCACGACTTGACGGCGCCGGCGCGGATCCGTGGAAAACATGGCCCGGTCGGGGGGCGCCCGACGAACCAGGTCGATGGCCCGCGGCGCGCTGGATCAGTCCGCGGGCGGTCTGCTTGCGCGGATGGGGCGACCCATGCTCCGCCGCACGACCTCCATGACCTCCTCTGTATAAGCCTCCGCGTCACCAGTCTTGACGGCCGTCGCCAGGCACCCGGCGACGTGGTCCTCCATGATCATCAGGGAGACGGCGTCCAGAGCCGCCCGCAGGGCGGAGGTCTGCTGCAGGATGTCGATGCAGTACTCATCGCGCTCGATCATCCGCGCGATGCCCCGGACCTGCCCCTCCATCCGGGAGAGACGTCGCAGCAGCTGTGACCGATCCTTGGTGTACGAGTGGCCGCGCTCCGAGCGTGTCCGGCCGGACGCATTGGTGCCGCTGGGCCCGTTGCGTGCCGCGGGGGCACGTGCGACGGCCCGGGATCGTGGCTCGTCCGCGGACATCATGTCTCCTCACTTGGGCCACATCTCGATACTGCGAGGGAGTATATCTCGGCCACGCTCGCACGGCCGGGCGGCGACGAGTAGACTCCCTTCCGATGGATGGCGCCGACTGGTTGCGGACCCAGTTGACCTCGTTCGGCTGCGCCGCTTGCGGACGCGCCTACAGCCCCGGCCGGATCAGGATCCTGGCTCAACGCGAGGAACTGTTCTTCGTCGATCTGGGCTGCGAGACCTGCGGGACACAGGCCGTAGCAGTAGTGACCGTGCAGCTCGACGAAGCTGACGTGTTCCAAGCCCAGACCGGCGAGCTGGAACCGGCTCGCGCGGACGCGGATCCGGCAGCGGGCGAGGCCGATCCGCCGGTCGGAGCCGATGACCTTCTGGAGATGTCGCGCTTCCTGGCGCGCTTCGACGGCGACTTTCGGGCGCACTTCCGGGATGCGGAGCCAGACGGCTCGTGAGCGAGGCCGCCCGCTTCGCCCACGCCAGCGAGGCCGAGCTGGCACGGATCCTGGACTACTACGAGGTCCGCTGGGAGTACGAGCCGCGGGCCTTTCCCATCCGCTGGAATCTGGCCGGCGCGGTGGTCGAGTCCTTCGCACCGGACTTCTTCCTTCCCGATCTCGACCTCTACATCGAGCTGACGACGCTCCGCCAGAGCCTGGTGCGCAAGAAGAACCGCAAGCTGCGGCGCCTGAGGGAGCTGTACCCGATGCTGCGCGTCAAGCTGCTCTACGGCAAGGACTTCCGGGCGCTCCTGCTCAAGTACGGCCGCATCGATGTGGTGGCCTCGATGGTCGGGCTGGAGGGTCAGGCGCAGGCCGAGGCGTCGCTCGCCGCGCTGGACCAGGAGATCGCCGCGCCGGCGGGCGTACCCACCGCATCGATGCTGGGCGTGGGGCACCGGGGCTCGGGGCGTCTGCGTCGTGTTCCCGTGCGCGACGTGGCCTCCGGCTCACGCCCCGGCCGGCGGTAGAGGAGGGAGGGCATCATCAGCGCGCGACAGCCCGACAGCGGCGTGCGACAGCCCGACCTGGTGGCTGACGTCGCGGAAGTGCTCGTCACCGGCGAGCAGATCGAGGCGAAGGTCGGCGAGCTGGGTGCTCAGCTGAGCACGGACTACGCCGGTCACGACCTGGTGCTGGTGAGCGTTCTCAAGGGCGCCCTGCCCTTCATGGCCGACCTGATGCGGGCCATGACCATCCCGGTCCAGATCGACCTCATGGAGGTCAGCTCATACGGCGGCACGGCCACCGAGACCTCCGGCCTGGTGCGCATCCTCAAGGACCTGAGCTCGTCCATCCAGGGTAAGGACGTGCTCATCGTGGAGGACATCATCGATACCGGCCTCACCCTCAACTACCTGCTGCGATATCTGCGCGGCAAGAATCCGCGCACGCTGCGCATCTGCGCCCTGCTGGACAAGCCGGCGCGGCGGCTGGTGGAGATCGACATCGACTATCGCGGCTTCACCATCCCCGACCAGTTCGTGGTGGGCTACGGCCTCGACTACGGGGAGTTCTACCGCAACCTGCCCTTCATCGGCGTCCTCAAGCCGGAGGTGTACGAGCGCCCATGACTCGCCGTGGGCTGGGGCGTGGCCGCCTGCTGGTCGGCCTGGGCGCCGTCATCGCGCTGGTTTCCATGCCCCTCGACTGGTTCAAGGTGGGTGGTCAGGCCACCATCAGTGCCGTCAGCGGCAACGGCTTCGAGGGCGCCGGGATCCTCGTGTTCGTGGCCGCGGTGGCGCTGCTGGCCGTGTTGGCGCTGCCCTATGCCGCACGTTACGGTCACTCAGCGTGGGATCGGCCGGCGAGCTATCTGCTCCTGGGCGGGCTGGGCGTCGCGGGCTTCGTCCTGCGCCTTCTCCAGCTTGCGGGCGAGCGCATCATCGGCACGCCCGACCGGGCGCCGGGGCTGTACATGGCCGCGGCGGGGCTGCTGATCGTAGGTTGGGGCGTCGCCGAGATGCTGGGGGAGCGACCGACGGCATCCTGAATGGCTGACGAAGCCTGCCGGGCGGGACACGGGATCGATGTCTCCGGACCCATGCCAGAAGTCACGATGAACGAACAGCTCCCTGCTCTGCGGCCGCCTAGGCTACCTTGAGGCTGGTCGACGGTGCATAAGCGTGCTCGCCGTGGCCTTTGTCACGGCTCGACTCCGTGCCATTCGGGGTGTCGCCGCCGTCGCCCGGGCTAGATACCACCAGATCGCTCCGTCAGGCTGTCGATCCGTCCCTTCTTGTTCGTCCATCGTGACGGGTCGACAGGCTCCGCGGACCGGACCCAGGTATCGGGTCGTTCGTTCGGACGCTACTCGCCCAGGAACTCCTGCACGAGCGACTGGAAGTGGTAGACGCCGTTCTCCCGCTTGGCGCTGAAGCGGCCGGTGTCGTAGGCGCGTGACCGCAGACCCCGCTGGACCTGCTCGCAGAGGAGGATGTCCTCCTGCTGGATCTCATCCGAGAAGGCGATGGTCTGCTGCATCGACTCCCAGCCGGCGCCGGTGCCCGGCTCAGCGAAGAACCACTCGAAGATGGTCAGGGTCCGGTCGTGGCTGAGGGGCAGGATGACGTTGCTGCTCATGTTGTCCTGGTAGATGTTGAACATGGTGTTGGGAAACAGCCAGTAGTAGAGCGCGTCCTCCTCGCCGTCGGCTGAGCGCATGTAGCGTCGGTCCCGACCCAGCTCCTCGCCCGGCTTCAAGTCGCGGATTGGTGCGTGTTGCTTGGAGTAGTAGCGGAACGTCTCGACCTGGTACGCGTCGTAGTCGACCTCCTTGAACAGTCCCGGGTGGGCGATGGGCAGGTGGTAGCCCTCCAGGTAGTTGTCGACGTAGACCTTCCAGTTGCACTCGATGACGTACTCACGGCGCTCGACCAGCCGCATGTCCGTCACTTCGTAGCCAGCGCGCGCCACCTCGGCCGGAATCGCGCCCATCACGTCGAGCAGTGGCGGGGCGTCGGGGTCCAGGTTGGCGAAGACGAACGGTCCCCACGCCTCGACGCGGATGGGCACCAGCCCGAAGTCCTCTTTGCGAAACCCCTCCGTGCCGTCCATCTCGGGGGCCGCACGCAGGCATCCATCGAGCCCGTAGGTCCAGCCGTGGTAACGACATTGGAGGCTCTTGCGGTTGCCGCGCGAGAGCGCGACCTGTCCCGCCCGATGACGACACACGTTGTAGAAGCCGCGCAGCTCTCCGTTCAGGCTGCGCGTGATGACGATGGGCTCGTCCACGATGGTGGCAGGTACGAAGTCCCCCACCCGAGCCAGCTCGTCGCCGCGCCCCACCAGCTGCCAGGTGCGGCCGAAGATGGTCTCCTTCTCGCGTTCCAGGACCGCCGGATCGAGGTACAGGTGTGAGGGCAGGGTGGAGGCACGGGCGAGGGGCGTGGGGATGATGGCGGGCGTGCTGAGGCTGTCGGTCATGACCGGAGTGTAGGGAACAGCATCGCGTCGGTTGGGAACCGTGGCGGCCCTTCCGCGGCAGCTCACTGCGCCGCGTCCCGCTGCCTCCGCACTGGCGCTCGAGCACGGACCGTGCTACAACCTTCAGGTCCTGTGCACCGGCGGGGAGAAGCCGGCTGCCAGCCATATTTGATGACGGAGGTTCCCATGTCTCATCGAGGAAGCCTTGCGCTCCTCCTCAGCACGCTCTTGGTGGCGGGCGCGTGCGGCGGCTCCGGTGCAACGACACCGCCCACGGGGGCCGGTTCGGTCGCGCCCACCGACGCCGCGAGTGCGGCGCCCTCCGGCACCGCGCCGACAAGCGCCGAGCCTTCCATGGGCGGCGACCCCGACGACTTGCTGGCGGCGATCCAGGAGGCGGGCGAGATCCGGATCTCGACGGATCCGAACTATGCCCCGCAGTCGGTCTTGCTGCCTAACGGCTCCTATGAAGGATTCGACATCTCTGTTGCCAACGAGATCGGGGAACGGCTCGGTGTCGAGGTGATGTTTGAGACGCCGGACTTCGACCTTGTACAAGGTGGGGGATGGAATGGTCGCTGGGACGCCAGCGTGGGCAGCGTGACGATCACGGAGGCGCGCAAGGCTGCTCTCGGGTTCACGCAGCCGTACTACTACACACCGGCCCAGATGGCGGCGACCGAGGCGTCCGGCCTGACGACCTTGGAGGATATGGCGGGCGCGACGATCTGTGTCGGCGAATCGACCACATATCTCGACTGGCTGGAAGGGAACCTGACGCTCGGCGACGGGTCGGTACCGACCGATCCGCCTGAGGGAGCAGTTGGTACGACGCTACCGACCGACGCGAACTGCGCCGAAGCGATCGCCGCGGGCCGTACCGAGTTCGAGGGTTTCCTCAGCTCATCCACCACGGTGCAACAGGCGATCGATTCAGGTGTGCCGATAGTTCCGGTCGGCGAACCCGTCTTCTTCGAGCCCCTCGCGGTGGCGGTCGACCTCAGCGGCCCATCTTATGAGACGCTCCTGGCCGAGCTTGATCGAATCATCGGCGAGATGCATGACGATGGAACCCTGACCCGTCTCAGCGAGAAGTGGTATGACGGACTCGATCTGACGAAGGCCAACGAGTAGTCGCTCGCTGCCTATCTCCAAGAAAGGCGGGGGCGGACCGCTCCCCCGCCTCATCCCGCGCTCGATGCGCGATGAGGATCGGGAAGTGACTTCGGAAACGATCTCGGGACAGGACCAGGGAATCGTCCAACGCGTTCAATCCGCCCAGCGGCGCGCGCACAAGTGGTTCTGGATCAGGTTCGCGTTGGTCTGGATCGGTCTGATCGGGGCGCTCGTCCTGGGCCTCTATCTCGCCGACGAGATCGATCTCGAATGGACGGCCACCTGGGGTCCGCTGATCCTGGACGGAGCGCGCACCACCATCTTCCTAACGGTCATCTCGATCGTGCTCGCGGTGATCTTTGCGGTCCTCGGTGCGCTGGGACGGCTGTCCTCCAACGCTGTGATATTCGCGATCGCCTCGCTCTATGTGTCTCTGGTACGGGGCACGCCGCTTCTGGTACAGATTTCGTTCATCTACCTGGCTCTTCCTCAGGTCGGCCTGGTGATCCCGGCCTTCGAGTCAGGGGTCATCGCTCTATCGTTCAACTATGGTGCGTATCTGACGGAGATCTTCCGCGCCGGCATCCAAGCAGTGCCGGAGGGTCAGCGGGAGGCGGCGCAGGCGCTGGGCATGCGCGAGCACCTGGTGATGCGACGGATCGTGCTGCCCCAGGCCGTTCGCATCGTCATCCCCGCGATCGGGAATGACTTCATAGCGATGATCAAGGATTCGGCGTTGGTCTCCACTATCGCAGTCCAAGAGTTGCTGTGGCGCGCCGAGCGCGCCGGAAGGCAGAGCCTTAACTCGCTCCAGGCCCTGCTTGTCGCTGCTCTCGTGTATTGGATGCTCACCATCGTCTTCTCGTTCTTCCAGGAGCGGCTGGAGCGGCGCATGGCACGGGGCGACCGCTGATGGTCGCCTTGGGTGATGTCGTGGTCCGGGCGACCGGTATCGAGAAGTATTTCGGTGAGCATCACGTCCTGCGCGGGATCGACCTGGAGGTGCGCAGGCACGAGACGGTCATGCTGGTGGGCCGTTCAGGTA
>JBBSMF010000064.1:0-6716 GCA_038233295.1 Candidatus Limnocylindrales bacterium
AGCAGCGCCACCAGGCGCGCGGTGGGCCGTGAGACCGGCACCGCGTGGACCGTCACGCCCTCCGCCCGGATCACCGCCGTCAGGCGGCGCGTCCACTGATCGCGTCCCACGGCGCCGATGAACGTGGCCCGGCCGCCCAGCCCTGCGAACGTTCGTGCCGTGTTGGCGGCGGAACCGCCCTGGCGGAAGCGGACCGTGCCCGATACGTCGGAGGCTGCCTCGACCGGCCCGTCACCACGTGCCACGATGTCCAGCACCAGATCGCCCAACGCCACCAGACGCACAGCGCCGCGTGCCTCAGCCTTGCGCCGCCTGCCGATCCGAGATGCCGCTGAGAGAGACACGTGCGACCTCGCTGACGGGACGTTGACCCCCGGCCTCTATCATGGCGACACATGACCGTGACCGCCCGACCCGCCGAGGCCATCGACCATCGACTCGCCGTCGACACCATCCGCACGCTTTCCATCGACGGCGTGCAGCAGGCCAACAGCGGCCACCCCGGTGCACCGATGGGTGCCGCGCCCATGGCCTATGTCCTGTGGACGCGCTTCCTCCGCCACGCACCCACTTCTCCCGACTGGTTCGACCGCGACCGCTTCCTCCTGTCCGCCGGCCACGCCAGCATGCTGCTCTACTCGCTGCTGCACCTGACCGGCTATGACCTGTCGCTCGATGAGCTGAAGCATTTCCGCCAGTACGGCTCGCGCACGCCGGGGCACCCAGAGTACGGGCTCACCCCGGGGGTCGATGCCACGACGGGACCGCTGGGTCAGGGTTTCGCCAACGCCGTGGGCATGGCCATCGCCGAGCGACGCCTGGCGGCGGAGTTCAACAGGCCCGGCCACCAGCTCATCGATCACTGGACCTACGGCATCTGCTCCGACGGCGATCTCCAGGAGGGCATCTCCGCAGAGGCGGCCAGCCTGGCCGGCCACCTGCGTCTCGGTAAGGTCGTGTTCCTCTGGGACGACAACCACGTCCAGCTGGATGGACCCACCGGGATGGCCTGGTCGGAGGACGTGCTGAAGCGCTTCGAGGCGTATGGCTGGGACACCCGTCGGGTGGAGGACGGCACGGACCTCGACGCCATCGAGGCGGCCATCAAGGCGGCGCGAGATGACCCGCGGCCCAGCCTCATCGCGGTCCGCACGGAGATCGGCTACGGGTCCCCCAACAAGCAGGGAACGCAGAAGGCGCACGGCTCACCCCTCGGCCCCGATGAGGTGCGCTTCACCAAGGAGGCTTACGGCTGGGACCCGGACAAGACGTTCCTCATCCCTGAGCAGGCGCGCGACTGGTTCCGCGAAGCGGTGCCGCGCGGCCAGGGGCTGGTACGTGATTGGCACGCTCGTCTGGAGGGGTACGCCGCTGCGTACCCGGACGAAGCGAGCGAGCTGGAGCGACGGATGGCGGGCACCCTGCCCGACGGCTGGGAGGCTGATCTGCCGCGCTACGAGGTCGGTGAGGCGGTCGCCACGAGGAATGCCTCCAACGACACGCTCCAGGTCCTGGGCGCGGTGCTGCCGGAGCTCTTCGGGGGAGCCGCCGACCTCTCGGAGAGCAACCTGACGGACATCAAGGGCGGCGGCGACTTCGAGGCCGAGGAAGCGGGTCGCAACATCCGCTTCGGCGTCCGTGAGCACGCCATGGGCGGGGCGGTCAACGGCATCGCCTACCACGGCGCGCTGATGCCCTATGCCGGCACCTTCTTGAACTTCAGCGACTACATGCGCGGCAGCGTGCGGCTGGCGGCGCTCTCCCGACTGCACGTCCTCTACGTCTGGACGCACGACTCGGTGGGACTCGGCGAGGATGGACCGACGCACCAGCCGGTGGAGCATTACGCCTCCCTGCGGGCCATGCCCAACCTCTGGTTCCTGCGTCCGGGCGACGCGAACGAGGCGGTGGCCTCCTGGCGGCTCGCAGTCCAGCGGCGCGACGGCCCCGTGGCGATGGCTTTCTCGCGCCAGAAGCTGCCCACGCTGCCGGGCACTGCGGAGATGGCCGCGGAAGGCGTATCGCGCGGCGCCTACGTCCTGGCCGAGGCGACCGACGAGGAAGGCGACCCGTGCCGGCCCGATCTCATCCTCCTCGCCACCGGCTCGGAGCTGCAGCTGGCCGTGGCCGCCAGGGAGGAGCTCTCCGCCGAGGGCATCCGGACACGCGTCGTATCGATGCCCTGCTGGGAGCGCTTCGAGGAGCAGGAGGCACCGTACCGAGAGAAGGTGCTGCCGCCCGAATCCACCAAGCGGGTGAGCATCGAGGCAGGCACATCGCTCGGCTGGGATCGCTGGGTGGGGCCTGAAGGGGCCATGATCGCCATCGAGCGCTTCGGCGCATCGGCCCCCGCCCAGGACATCTTCCAACGCTTCGGTTTCACCGTGGAGAAGGTGGTCGAAGTGGCTCGCGGCGTGTTGACGAGCGACCTCTGTGGAGTCGTCTCGCCGGCACCCGACCACGTCGGGCCGGGCGAGGTCGCCGAGAACACAGCCGAGCCGGGCGGGCAGGGCGTGCCTGGCGACCGGGAGGCCACCGAATGACCGACGCGCCCGTGACGCCGAGCTCGCGCACACCGGTGCTCGATGATGCGCCGTTCGGCCTGCCGCTGCGCCTGCCGGCCGCGCTGCGCGGCCCCGTGGAAGACGCCATCGGGCGGGCCGTGGAGGGCCGCTGGGCAGAGCGACTGTGGGCCCGTGATACGACCCTCTGGTCGGACGACGCACGGACCCAGGAGCGCATCGCGAACCGGCTGGGCTGGCTGGACGCGCCGGAGGCCTTCGCCGAGCGCGCAGCGGAGCTGACGGCCTTCGGGCTGGCCGCTTCCAGCGAGGGCTTCGACCGTGCGCTGGTCTGCGGCATGGGTGGCTCATCGCTGGCCCCTGAGGTGCTCGCTCGCTCGTTTCCGATGTCCCAGAGGGGGATCGCCGTGTCCGTGCTGGACTCGACCGACCCGGAAGCGGTCCGCCACGCCACGCAGGTGGCCGCCCCGGACACGGCGCTCTATCTGATCGCCTCCAAGTCCGGCACGACCACCGAGACGCTCGCCTTTTTGGCGCATCTCTGGGAGGCGGCCGAGGAGGTCCATGGGCGTGCTCCCCAGTCCCGTGCCGGGGAGCATTTCGTGGCCATCACCGATCCGGGCAAGAGCCTGGAGGCCATCCCGGAGACCGACGCCTTCCGCAGCGTGTTCCTGAACCCGGAGGACGTGGGCGGTCGCTACAGCGCGCTCACCTACGTGGGCCTGGTGCCTGCCGCGCTGATGGGTCTCGACCTCGATGATCTTCTCGGCGACGCCCGCCTCATGGCCGAGCAGTGCCGGGCGCGTGATGCGACCAACCCGGCCGTCTGGCTGGGCGCAACGCTGGCCGCACTCGCACGCAACGGACGGGACAAGCTCACCTTCGTCATCGAGCCCGAGCTGGCCTCGTTGGGAGCCTGGCTGGAGCAGCTCATCGCAGAGAGCACGGGCAAGCAGGGCACCGGCGTCATCCCGGTCGATGGCGAGCCTCTGGGCGATCCGGAGGTCTATGGCACGGACCGGGTCTTCGTTCGCCTGGGTCGTCTGACCGGGGATGCCTGGCAGAGCGACACGGACGATTCCCTGGAAGCGCTGGCCGAGGCCGGCCATCCGGTCATCGATCTGGCCCTGGTGGGCGGGGCGTGGCTGGGCGGCGAGTTCTTCCGCTGGGAGTTCGCCACGGCCATCTGCGGCGCTGCGCTGGGTATCGACCCCTTCGATGAGCCCAACGTCACCGAGTCCAAGGACAACACGCGACGCGTGCTGGAGGCGTTCGCCGAGAAGGGCTCGCTGCCCGCCGATCCGCCGCTCGCGCAGGAGGGCCGCCTGCGTCTCTTCGGGGATGCGCCGCTGCGCCTCTCCGAGCCGGCCACGGATCTCGTCTCCGAGCTGCGCCGCCACCTGGCGCGTGCGCGGCCGAACGGCTACCTCTCGGTGCACGCGTATCTCGCCGCCACTCCCCAGCGCGATGCCGCGCTGCGCCAGCTCCAGAGGCTGCTGCGCGACCGCACCGGACGTGCCGTGACGCTGGGCTACGGACCGCGGTTCCTGCACTCCACCGGCCAGCTGCACAAGGGTGGCACGCCCTCGGGATGCTTCCTCCAGCTGGTCGGGCAGCACCCGGACGACCTGCCCATCCCGGGGCGGGAAGAGACGTTCGGCGTGTTGATCGATGCCCAGGCGCTGGGTGACTTCGCCTCGCTCGAATCGCACGACCTGCCGGTCCTGCGCGTCGACCTCTCCGAGGATCCCGACGCCGGGTTGGCCGAGTTAGTGACCGCCATGGAACGAGCTCTCAGCTAGAGGAGGCACCGGTGGACCTGGCGATCGTGGGACTGGGCCGCATGGGCGCCAACATGGCGCGCCGCCTGCATGGTGCGGGGCACAGGGTCGTGGCCTACAACCGCTCCAGCGACAAGACCGATCAGATCGTGGCAGAGGGCCTCGAGGGCGCCTATACCCCGGCAGAAGTGGTGGAAAAGCTGCCCGCGCCGCGCGTCGTCTGGCTGATGGTGCCGGCCGGCGACGCCACCGAAGCCACGTTGCGGGAGTTCGTCGAGCTGCTGGCCCCGGGCGACACCCTGGTGGACGGCGGCAATGCCAACTTCCATGACTCCAAGCGGCGCCATACGATGCTCAAGGAGCAGGGCATCCGCTTCGTCGACGCCGGGATCTCCGGCGGCGTCTGGGGCCTGACCAACGGCTACGGCACGATGGTCGGCGGCGAGCCGGATGCTGTCCGGCCCCTGGAGCCGGTCTTCCGCTCGCTCGCACCTGAGGGCGGCTACGTCCATTGCGGGCCGCCCGGCGCGGGCCACTACACCAAGATGGTCCACAACGGCATCGAGTACGGGCTCATGCAGGCGTACGCGGAGGGCTTCGAGATCCTCCACGCCTCCGACTACCCCATGGACCTGGAGGCCATCGCCAAGGCCTGGCAGCACGGGACGGTCATCCGATCTTGGCTCCTGGAGCTGGCCGGGCTGGCGTTCGAGCAGCACGGTGAGGCGCTGACCGACATCCGGGGCTGGGTCGCCGACTCGGGTGAGGGTCGTTGGACCGTGCAGGAGGCGATGGACCTTGACGTCCCGGCGCCGGTCATCACGCTCTCCCTGCTGGCCCGCTTCCGGTCGCGTCAGGTGGAAAGCTACGGAGCCAAGGTGCTGGCCGCCCTGCGCGCTCAGTTCGGCGGTCACGCGGTGAAGAGCACGGACGAGGGCGCCTGACGGTGGTCGCGGGCAAGGCAGCCAAGCGGAGCATGGCGAAGGCCCCGGACCAGCCCGCAAAGCCGAGCGCCACGAAGGATCCGGTCCAGCACCCCAAGCCGAGCGCCGCCGACTCCTCGCCCCCGGCCGAGGCCGAGCGGCTCAGCTCCTCTCCTGCGGCACGGGCGCGCGATGCCCTCCACGTCTACCGCGGTGACAGCCCGTCCATGCCGGAGAACCCGCTGCGTGCCGGCACGCGCCTGGAGCGCATCCCGCAGCCCTGCATCCTGGTCATCTTCGGCGCCACCGGGGACCTGGCGCAACGCAAGATCCTGCCCGCCATCTACAACCTGCGGCGCGCCGGCCTGCTGCCGCCCGAAACGGCCATCCTCGGCTTCGCGCGTCGCGACCTGAGTGACGGCGACTACCGCGAGCTCGCGCGCAAGGCCATCGTGGCGCACTCGCGGGTCCCGCTGGAAGAGGGCATCTGGAGCGACTTCGCGGACAGCATCCACTATCAGCAGGGCGAGTTCGGCGATCGACCCGACTTCAAGGTGCTGGAGGAGCGGTTGGAGCAGGTGGACGCGGCACGGGGCACTCGCGGCAACCGCCTCTATTACCTGGCCACGCCGCCCTCCTCGTACACGGAGATCGCCAGCAACCTGGGACGGGTCGGGCTGGATCGCCAGCAGGAGGGCTGGGCACGCATCGTCATCGAGAAGCCCTTCGGCCATGACCTCGCCTCGGCTCGCGACCTGAACGACGCGGTCATGCGCGTCTTCGAGGAGTCGCAGGTCTATCGCATCGACCACTACCTGGGCAAGGAGACGGTCCGGAACCTGATGGTCTTCCGTTTCGGTAACGGCATCTTCGAGCCGCTCTGGAACCGGCGCTACGTGGACCACGTGCAGATCACCGTGGGTGAGGACCTGGGCGTGGAGGGACGCGGCGAGTTCTATGAGCAGGCCGGCGCCAGCCGCGACATCCTCCAGAACCACATGTTGCAGCTGCTCAGCCTGGTGGCCATGGAGCCGCCCATCGCCTTCGAGGCCGATGCGCTGCGGGACGAGAAGGTGCGCGTCCTGCGCGCCATCGATCCTGACTGGACCTCCGCGCGCGTCCGCGCCCAGGTCGTCCGGGGCCAGTACGCCGCGGGCTGGTCGGCCGACCGCAAGGTCGTCGGCTATCGAGCGGAGCCGGAGATCCCCCCTGATTCCCAGGTGGAGACGTTCGTGGCGCTCAAGCTGGAGGTGCAGAACTGGCGCTGGGCTGACGTGCCGTTCTACCTCCGCACCGGCAAGCGACTGCCCAAGCGGGCCACGGAGATCGCCATCCACTTCAAGCAGCCACCGCTGATGCTGTTCCGCGACGCCAGCACCAACCCGGAGCCGAACCTGCTGGCCATGCGCATCCAGCCCGATGAGGGCATCCTGCTGCGCTTCGCGGCCAAGGTCCCGGAGCTGGGCCTTGATGTGCGCAGCGTGAACATG
>JBBSMF010000065.1:0-6646 GCA_038233295.1 Candidatus Limnocylindrales bacterium
GGGCACGGCCGGACCAGGAGACCATCGCCCTTGTCAGTCGGCGCAGCAGCCGAGATCAAGCAGAAGCTGGACCTGGCCGACTACATCGGTGAGTCGGTCGACCTCCGCAAGTCGGGCACCAGCTTCAAGGGCCTGTGCCCGTTCCACGGTGAGAAGACGCCCTCCTTCTATGTCACGCCCGCGCGCGAGACATGGAAGTGCTTCGGTTGCGGGCGGGGAGGGGACATCTTCAGCTTCGTCATGGAGCGCGAGACCATCGACTTCCCCGAGGCCCTGCGCCGCTTGGCGCCCCGGGCCGGCGTCGAGCTGACCGAGCGCACCACCCGAGAGGACGCCCGACGCAAGCGCCTGCGTGAGGCTCTCGAAGCTGCCATCGCCTTCTATCACCAGGTGCTGACCGTCCATTCTTCCGGCCAGCCCGCCCTCGAGTACCTGCGTGAACGCGGTTTCACCGACTCGACCGTGGAGACCTTCCAGCTGGGCTGGGCGCCCGAGTCCTGGGATGCCCTGTCTCGTGCGCTCATCGAACGCCGCGGTTTCCGGGCCGAGGACATGGAGGAGGCCGGCCTGGCCACGCGCCGATCAGGCCGCACCACCGTCTACGACCGCTTCCGCGGGCGCATCATCTTCCCCATCCGCGACGCTTCGGGCGGCGCCACGGGGCTGGGTGGCCGGGTCATCGGCCAGACCACGGACGGGCCCAAGTACCTCAACTCACCGGCCACGCCACTCTTCGACAAGAGCCGCACGCTCTACCTCATCGATCGTGCCAAGGGCGCCATCCGCCGGGCGGGCGTGGCCGTCCTGGTGGAGGGCAACACGGACGCGCTGATGGCCCACCAGCAGGGCTTCGATAACGTGGTGGGCACGCTGGGCACCGCGCTCACGGCCGCCCAGGTCGAGCTGCTGACCCGCTATGCGCCGCGCATCGCCATGGCCTACGACGTGGACGCCGCCGGCCAGAGCGCGGCCACGTTCGGGGCCACGGAGCTCAGCGCGCTGGTCGGGGAGATCGAGCGCAGCCCCTATCGCGGCCGCCTCACGGACGTGGATGTGGTGCGCCTTCCCGAAGGCCGCGACCCGGATGAGCTGATGCGCGATGACCCTGACGCGTGGCGCACCGCCACGGAGCAGCCCCAGCCGATCATGGAGTACCTCATCGACCACTACGCGCGGCGCCACGACCCGCGCTCCATCCCCGGACGGGAGAAGCTGGTCAACGCCGTGATGCCCACGCTCCGTCAGATCACCGACCCCGTGCGTCGCGACGGCTATCTCCAGCTTCTTGCTCGGCGCAGCGGCGTGGACGAGCGGGTGCTCCTTGAGACGCTCCGCCGTCCGGCTCCCGCCACGAGCGGCCGAGGCGCACGCGACGCCCACTCGGGCAATCGCATCAACCTCGATTCGGTGATGGCTACGCCGGATGCGCTGGACCCGCAGGCGGTCGAGCGGGCGCTGGAGCCGGTCGAGTCGACCCTCCTGCGCCTGCTGCTCCTCCAGCCGGGCATGGTCGGCCGGCTGACCGGTCGACTCACCCCGGACATGCTGGTGACCACGCCGGCCCGTGAGTTGTGGACGGCCCTCGAGTCCAAGGCGGCCGCTGCGTCGGCGCCTGGGGGAACCGCTTTCGACCGGCGCGCCTTCATCGATTCACTGGAGCCGACCATGAGCGCCATCGCCCAGACGCTCTACGCGCGCACCGACCCGCTGCCCGAGCGCCAGGAAGACCTGGAGCTGGAGATGGAGCAGTGCCTCCTGAGCCTGGAGCGCCGTCGGCTCTGGGAGCGCATCGACTACACGCGCGTGGCGCTCACCGAAGCTCAGGCCGACGGCGAGCACGCCGTCGTGGAACGCCTGCTCCAGGAAAGCCGCGCTCTCCAGGAGCAACGCTTCGCGCTGGACCGCCGCACGGCCAGCACCACACTCCTCAACCAACGGCGACCTTCCACCCATCAGACCCCATCACCGACACCCGCAGGAGGGCCCGCATGAGCGCCGATCCCACAGACAAGTTGCTGGTAGCCAGCTTCCTCGAGAGCGGCAAGCGACGCCGCAACGCAGAGGACGAAGTAGTCAACCCCAAGAGCAACAACGACGACGACGACATCGCCCCGGCCCCGGGCCTCAGCGCGGCCGCTGAGCTGGGCGTGGAGGTGGCCGTCGACGAGGCCGGCAAGCAGCCCTGGCAGGAGCCGCCCGCCAAGCTGAACGCCGAAGAGGCCGAGGAGCCCACCCAGGAGGAGCTGGACGCCATCGCCGCCGACATGATCTGCATCGACGATCCCGTCCGCATGTACCTCAAGGAGATCGGCAAGGTACCGCTCCTCAACGCCGAGGAAGAGGTCGTGCTGGCCAAGGCCATCGAGCTTGGCGAGCAGATCGTGGATGAGCCGCAGAAGGCCATCCTCTCGCTCTGGGAGTGGACCCGCAACGACACGGAACGCAAGACGCGCGACAAGTATCCGCAGCACCGGCTGCCCTACAAGGAGCAGTCGGAGCGCATCGTCCATCGCTCGTTCGAGGCGGCCGAGCAGGATGGCCTCGTCCAGCCGACCCCTGACTTCCACCTTGTCAAGGCGCAGCGCGAGACGCCCGGCGACGCCACCAAGGCACTGCTGAAGCAGGCCAAGGTCATCGTCGCGGAGTTCAACGCGGCACCTGATGCCACGAGGTTCCTTGGGCTCGTCGACTTCGCCTACAGGTCCACGCACAACGGCGACCTGGAGTCGCGCGACAACCCCGGCCTCTGGGGCCTCTACGACTGGAGCCGGGAGACGGCCAACGAGGCCATCCGGCGCTGGATCATGGCCGGTCACGACGCGGACCTGTTCCTTGAGATGGGCTGGGATCCGGAGATGAGCCAGGCGCACATCAAGGCGCGTGATCGTCGCGGCGTCCTGGTGCGCATCGGCCGTGAGGGAAGGGAGCAGCTGACCTCCGCCAACCTGCGGCTGGTCGTGTCGATCGCCAAGAAGTACATCGGTCGTGGCATGAGCTTCCTGGACCTCATCCAGGAGGGCAACATCGGGCTCATCCGCGCGGTCGAGAAGTTCGACTACGAGAAGGGCTTCAAGTTCTCCACCTACGCCACATGGTGGATCCGCCAGGCCATCACGCGTGCCATCGCCGACCAGGCACGGACGATCCGCATCCCGGTGCACATGGTGGAGACCATCAACCGGCTCATCCGCGTGTCGCGCGGGCTGCTACAGGAGCTGGGCCGCGAGCCGACGGTCGAGGAGATCGCCGAGGCGATGTCCAAGGGCCAGGAGGTCCAGGTCACGCCAGACAAGGTGCGCGAGATCATCAAGGTCTCTCAGGAGCCGGTGTCGCTGGAGACGCCCATCGGCGAGGAAGAGGATTCGCATCTGGGCGACTTCATCGAGGATCGCGCTGCGCTGGCCCCTGCCGAGGCCGCCTCACACCAGCTGCTCAAGGAGCAGGTGGAGGCGGTGCTGGATTCCCTCTCGGGACGCGAACGGCGCGTGCTCCAGCTGCGCTTCGGCCTGGAGGACGGGCGTGCCCGGACCCTGGAGGAAGTCGGCAAGGAGTTCAACGTGACCCGCGAACGGATCCGTCAGATCGAGGCCAAGGCCCTGCGCAAGCTGCGCCACCCCTCCCGCAGCCGCAAGCTCAAGGACTACCTGGAGTAGGGTGACGCACGCACGCTGGCAGCAGTTGTGGCGGCATATTCGGACGTAAGCGGATGGCGGGGGGCTCTAGTTACGCGTACCTCGAACTGACCCGCCACCAGGGGGCCTCCATGCGTCACCGCGCGGCCAGCGCCGCTATCACCGCGTCGTGCAACGTCATCCGGCGTCCGGCAGACCATGCGGCGTCGACGAGAGTTCCATCGGTCCCCTGGCGGAGGCGTCCCACGGCCACCGCGTGCTCCTCGTCTTCGCCGTTCACGGCACTCCTGGGAGCGTCCGCTTCCTCGCGCAGGGCCTCGGCGGCACCAAGGGTTCGCGCGGCCCGTTCGCTGTCCCCGCGCTCGATCGCGAGGTACCCAAGCGACTCGAGCTGGTGAGCGATGGCGCCGCGGTTCCCGAGGTCCAGCCACTCTGGAAGTGTCTCGCGGTAGATCGCCTCCGCTTGGTCGAGGGATCCGCTGCGCCGCAGGGCATGCGCCAGATCGCTGCGCACGATGGAAACGAAGCGCCGATCACCCACCGTCCGGTACGCCGCGATCGCGTCCTCGAACAGCGGTCGCGCCTCGGCGATACCGGCGATCTCGGCCGTCGCCCGCGCGTTCATCCACCCGACGAACGCGATCGACGCGGGATTTCCCGTGCGCTGCGCGGCACCGAGCGCTGATTCAAGGCGGCGGGTCGCGAGCTCGGGGTCGGTCCGCAAGACCACCAGGGCACCGGATGTCTCGGCATACAGCAACGCCCGCCAGTCACCGGCTCGCTCGGCGCGACCGCGGACCTCCTCGAGAGCATCGGCAACGGGCTCGAACCGACCGGACATCGTCGACGCGAGCACGAAGGCACTGAGCGCTGCACGGAGCGCCTCGTCGTCCTCCGTTTCGCGCGCCACGGCGACCGCCTCCTCGGCCCACGCTTGTGCCGTACCGACGTTGCCAAGCCCCGTGTGCGCCTCGACGCCAGCAGCCAACAATTCCGCCACCGCCGCGCGAGGGCGTCCCTTGAACCGCGATCCGGTGGTTGGCCCGAGCGCGCGGGCGAGCTCGACCGCTCGGGTGAGTTGCCCCATCCACTCGGTAAGTGATACGTACGATCGCGTCCGCCAGTACGTCGCCATCGACAGGCTCAGGTCAATGGCGACCTCAGTGTCGCTCGCGAAAGCCCACTCGAGTGCCGCACGGAGGTTATCGACGTCTCCGTCGGCGCGTTCGAGCCACGCGAGCATCTCCGGACCATCGAGCCCCCTCGCCAGATCCGAGGCGAACCTATGGAAGTAAGCAAGGTGGCGACCGCGAACTGTTTCGACCTCGCCGCTCGCGACGAGTTGAGCGGCGGCGTATTGTCGGATCGTCTCGAGCATCCGGTAGCGTGTGGACCGGGCGTGGTCGACGACCACGAGCGACCGGTCCGCCAGCCGCGCGAGGCGGTCCAAGGTATCGATGACCTCCTCGTCCCCGGCGACCGCTGCCGCTGCCTCGAGCGCCCAGCCTCCGGCGAACACGGATAGCTGCTGCAGCAGGGCGCGGTCCGGTTCGGTCAGCAGCTCCCAGCTCCAATCGATCGCCGCCTGAAGGGTCTGCTGGCGTGGGATCGCCGTTCGGCGCCCGCCCGTCAGGAGCCGAAAGCGATCTCCGAGGCGAGCCTCGATCTCCCCGACGGAGAGCACGGTCGTGCGCGCCGCTGCGAGCTCGAGGGCGAGCGGGATCCCGTCGAGCCTCCGGCAGATCTCCACGACGGGCCCGACGGACTCCACATCGAGCGTGAACGCCGGGAGTACAGCCTGCGCGCGCTCGACGAACAGGCGCACCGCTTCTCCGTTCGCGATCTCGTGAAGCCCTGACGCATCGACCGGATGGCGAGGGTCGACCGCATCGGGAAGACGAAGCGACGGCACGGCGTACACCGCCTCGCCCCCGAGGCCGAGCGGCTCACGGCTCGTTGCCATGATCCGAAGCTCCGAGCACCGTACGAGCAGCCGCTCCGCGAAGGCCGCCACGGACGCGATCAAGTGCTCGCAGTTGTCAAGCAGCAGCAGCAGCTCCTTCGCGCGCAGGAAGTCGACCAGCGTCTCCGGCAGGATCTGCCCCGGCTGATGCGGCACGCCGAGCGCACGAGCGACCTCCTGTTCGATCGCTGCGGGGTCGCTGATCGGCGCGAGCTCCACGAGCCACTCACCGTGTTCCTGACGGCCGGCGACGCACTCGGCGACCTGAAGCATCACCCGCGTCTTGCCGGTGCCGCCGACGCCGACCAGGGTGACGAGTCGTGCCGAGGCGAGCAGGGCTGCGACCGCCACGACCTCCGGCTCGCGACCGACGAACGAGGTTGTCTGGCGGGGCAAGTTCGTGCGCGGTTCGCTGAGCGACTGGAGCGGCGGGAACTCCGATCGGAGCCCTTCGATCGTCAGCTGCACGATCCGCTCGAGTTCCGCGAGGCCGCGCAACCGGTGTCGCCCGACTTCCTTCACGCCCACGCCGGCCGGCAGATCGCGCGCCGTGAGGGCCCAGGTCGACTCCGAGAGCAGCACCTGACCGCCGTGCCCCGCGCCTGCGATCCGTGCCGCGCGGTTGATGTCGAGCCCGCTGTAGTCGTCACCACCGGCTACGGCGAGGCCGCTGTGGAGCCCCATCCGGACGCGAACGTCGGTCCCGCCGGGCCAATCGGTGCTCGTCAAGGCTCGCTGTGCCTCGACGGCGGCCCGGACGGCCGAGGGCGCGTCACGGAAGACAACCACGAACGAGTCGCCTTGCGTCCCGCGTTCGAGGCCTCCATGGGTCACGAACGCTGAGCGCATAAGGGCGTGGTGAAGGTCGATCAGCTCGGCATAGCCGAGACCGAGTGCCGCCGCAAGCCCTGTGGAGCCCTCGATATCCGTGAACAGGAACGTGACCGTGCCCATCGGCAGGTTCGGCCTCGGATCATGCATCCCAGAACCTGCGCCCGCTCATCAGGTTCGGTTCCGCAGCAAGGGTCCGATGTTTAGGCTCACGTGGCCC
>JBBSMF010000066.1:0-6610 GCA_038233295.1 Candidatus Limnocylindrales bacterium
GCAGCATCGGCCCGAAGGAGTGCACCGTGGCACGCACCTGCGCGCCCAGATCGCCGGACAGCGAAAGGAGCTCAACGGGGTGGCTGCTGGGCCGGAACTCCCAGCCCAACGACTTGGAGCGCTCCACCACCGCCGCGTTGGCCGGATCGCCCGGTGCAGCAAGACCGGTCAGGTCGCCCTTGATGTCGGAGATGAACACCGGCACACCGGCCTGGGAGAGCTGGCCGGCCATGATCTGGAGCGTCTTGGTCTTGCCGGTGCCGGTCGCGCCGGCGATGAGACCATGTCGGTTGGTCATGGGCAGGCCGACCTGGACTCGGACGTCGCGGATGACATGGTCGCCCAACAGAGGATCGCCCAGCACCAAGCCGGGTCCCTCCAGGGCATAGCCCTGACGCATCTCTTCGCTGAAGGCTTCGATCATGCTCTCCCCGGCCGTGCCGCCCTGGCAGGCGACCCCGACGGGGCGCTCGGGGGCTCATCGTAAAGGTAGCATCGGCGCCTTCAGCGCTCTCGCCGTGGCGGCGGTGCGCTAGTCTGCCCGTCGCATGGAGTGATGGGGAGCAGAAAAGACGAGGCGGCGGGTGATCGACGAGGGGCTTGCCGGTGATCTGTGAGGACTGCGGCCTGGAGACGGCGGAGGCGCCGTTCTGTATCCGTTGCGGTCATCGGGAGCACGAAGCACGGGTCTCGCCCGCGAAGCGTCGCTACAGCGCTGACCCGGACGAGACGGCGTTCTCCCTCCACGTCACCTCGACGCTGTTCCCGCAGCTTCCCCGCGACGACCTGGCCGCCTTTCGGCTGATCCTGTTGCTGGGCATCGGAGCGGTCGTGACGCTGGCCGTGCTGGGTCTCTTCCCGGTCGCTGTCGTGGCTGCTGCCGCCCTGGTGCCGCTGGTGATGGTGACCTACCTCTACGACGTCGACCTGTACGAGGACGAGCCGCTCCGCGTCTATGCCCTGACGCTGGCCTGGGGGGCGGCGGCCGGTGCGGCGATGGGCCTCTTCCTGCGTGCCACCGTCGAGTCCGAACCGCTGGGGCCCGGACCCGATGCCACCTTCATCGTCCTGCGTGGCGTGGCCGTGCCGCTCCTCTCCGTGGCGCTGATGCTGGTCGGCCCGCTGGTCCTGCTGCCCTACCGACGATTCAACGATGTGCTCGACGGTGCGTCCTTCGGCGCGAGCTCCGCGGTGGCCTTCGTGGGGGCGCAGGTCGTCGCCCAGTCGATCGACCTCTTCGGCTCCGGTCTGCGGCCGGGCGGCGATTCCCTCCTCTGGATCGCGCGCTTGCTGACGCACGGCGTGGCGCTTCCGCTGGTGGCTGCCGGAGCCGTGGGCGCCGTCTGCGGCGCGCTCTGGCTGCGTTACCGGGCGCCGGTGCGCGATCGAACGCGCCTGGGCCCCCTTGGCGCGCCGGTGGTGGCGTTGCTGGCGGGAGCCTCGCTGTTCGTGGCGGCCACGCTGGCCTTGCTGCTCCTCCGAGAGGTCCTGGCGCTGGTGGTCGTGGCCGCGCTGGCGCTGGTGGGGATGATCTGGCTGCGCCTGGTCATCCATCTGGGGCTCCTCCAGGAGTCCATGGAGATCCCTGTCGGCGATGCGATCGTATGCACCAACTGCCACCACACCACCTTGACGCACACGTTCTGCGGCAACTGTGGCGTGGCACTCCGCGCGTTGCCCAAGGATGCCCGACGTCCTAGGGCGGTCACGCCGGCCGGACCATGACGAGGCAGATACCGCCGCCGAGCTACTGGTCCCAGCCGCCCCGCGGTAACGGCCGTGCGGCGATGTCGGGCCCCAAGCTCCTGGTCATCTTCGGTGCGGTCTTGGCGCTGATCGTGATCGTCGCGATGGTCCTGGTTTCGGCCGTCGCACCCACGCCGCCGCCGCCCAGCTGTCTGCCCGGCGAGGTCTGCGGCGGCCCGCCGGGAACGCCGCCACCCATCAGCGGGGACCGGACGCCCGACCCGGCCCCCTCGGCGACGCCCATGGCCCCCGGGCGCACCGCGGAGCCGACCGATCCGTCCAGCCCCGCGCCCACGCCCGACCCGACGGCGCCCGACCCGACGCGGGCCCCGACGACAGCGGATCTACCTGCACCGATCGTGGTCGATGCGGCGGTCCCGGCCCTGCGGGTGTGGCCGATGCACGTCGGTCCGAATGGCTCCTATCAGCTGTTCTATCCGCCCTTCCTGTCGCCGGACGTGCGGTCGGATGGTTCGGTCGGCTTCGGGGCTGCCATCCCGGCGCAGGATGTAGAGGTCCAGATAAGGGTGAACGCGGCGTCCGCCTCGACGTCACCCAACGACCTCTTGGAGCAGATGGTCGAAGCCGCCCGTGGCCGCATCTCATCGATGGTGGTGGACGACGGACCGGAGTCGCGCATCCATCGCCCTTCCATCGGCCACTTGCCGGCGGTCGCCCGCACCTACCGCGGCGACCTTGGCTCGGCCGGTTCCGTGCGCCCCGTGGCACTCGTCGTGATGACGGCCACGGATGGCCGAACGACCGTCGCGATCAACGTGTTGGTCGTCGATCCGGATGCCGTGCTGCCCGGCGCCGAGAAGCGCTGGTTCCGCCTGGCGGGCAGCGTCATCGACCCCATCCTCAAGCGCTTCGAATGGGGAAGCGGCACGTGACGTCCCGAATGCCGGGACATCTGAGGACTATCGCGTCGCTGGGGGCGCTCATCGCGGTGGTCGGGCTCGTCGTACCAGCGGTGCCCGGCGTCGGACCGGTCGTGACGTGGGATACCGTCCCGGTCGAAGCCCTCAGCGTCACGCGACCGGAGCAGGAGGAGGCGCCCATGCAGCTCGGTCCCAGCGATCCGGACGAGCTGGTCGACTTCCAGGTCGTCCTCCGCCAGCCCGGTCGAGCGGAGCTCGAAGCCTTCCTTGCGGAGGTGGCCGATCCGGCATCGCCGCGATATCACGGTTACCTGAGTGCGGAGGCCTTCGGGCAGCGCTTCGGACTGCCCGAAGGGGCCGTCGATGGAGTCGTGGTCGCGTTGGAGGCGGCCGGCCTGGAGGTCCTCCGCCGTGACACCGGCAGGACTTTCCTGGCCGCACGGGGCCGGGTGGCCGACGTGAACGCCCTGTTTGGCATCGAGCTGATCGATCATCTGGACGTGGAGCTCGGTCGGTATCACGTCCCCGACGAGGAGCCGCTCATCCCCGCCGAGCTGCGCGACTCGGTTCTGGGCATCGCCGGCCTGGATACCACGCCACGGATCCGCGCGATGTTCGTGCCACCCATGGCTGATGTGCCGATGGGTGAGTTGCTGCCCCGTGCCGGTGCGCTGGCCTACGACTACGCGCCGCTGCACGACGCTGGCATCACGGGACAGGACCAGACCGTGGCCATCCTCTCCTTTGACACCTTCCTGGGCAGCGACGTGGCGGCCTTTGATGCCGCGGTGGGCATCACCGGACCGCCCGTCGAGCGCCGCCCGGTGCCCGAGGACTACGAGGCCATGCTGGGCGAAGGCAGCGTCGAGGTCAACCTGGACATCGACGTAGTCCGGGCCATCGCGCCCGCCGCGCAGATCATCTCCTACGAGGCGGATAAAACAACAGGCTTCGCGGAGGTCTTCGCGGCCATCCTTGACGACGGTCGGGCGGACATAGTCTCCGTCTCCTGGGGCGCCTGCGAGGTCGATGCACCGGCCATCTCCCGCGTCTTCATCGATATCGAGCTGGAGCGAGCCTTCGCGCAGGGCGTGAGCATCTTCGCCTCGAGCGGGGACACCGGCGTGTTCAGCTGTGCCCACCGTGGCGACGACGACGACGAGCGAGTCTCGGGCGTCTATCCCAGCACGAGCCCGCAGGCCATCTCCGTGGGCGGCACCTTCCTGTGGGTGCGCGAGGACGGGACGTACCTGCGCGAGGCGGCCTGGGAGGAGCCGTTCAGCAAGGTGGCCACGGGCGGCGGCCCCAGCGGCTCATACGAACGACCGGAATGGCAGGTGGCACCCGGCGTGGACACCTCCCCTGGCGCGCGGCGCCAGACGCCGGACGTGGCTGGCCCCGCCGATGGCCAGAGCGGTTACGTGATGGTGCACACGCCAGTGGGCGCTACGGAGCCGGTGCGCGGCACCGCGTCGGGCACGAGCGGGGCGGCTCCCTTCTGGGCAGCCAGCATGATCCTGGTCCGCCAACTGGCCGAGCAAGAGGGGGTCGGACCGCTGGGCACGCTCGGTCCCACGCTCTACGAGCTGGCCGCGCAGCAGGCTGACCCGCCGCTCTTCCACGACGTGGAGCTGGGCGGCAACCTGCGCGACGACGCGGGACCCGGCTGGGATGCCGCCACCGGCCTCGGCTCGCCCGACGTCACCGCGCTCGCCCGCGCCATGATCGAGCTGCTGCGCTCCCGCTGAGCCAGAGGCAGGATCCGCTCGCCTTCCCTCGGCCTGAGAGAGCGCCGGATCAGCTGTTGGGCTGGTTCTTCTCGGGGTTCTTGGCCTCGTGCTCCAGAACGCGCCCGGCCGACTCGGTCGCCCCTCCGGTCCCGGCGCCGGTCAGGCGGGTCTCACCGGCCGTCGCTTCGGGCGGCGCATCGGATTGGGTGGAAGCGGCACTCCCGACGGTCTCAGCCTGGTCCTGGTTCTCCTCCAGCGTCCTGAAGTTGTCCTGCCGTCGAGGGCTGGTGCGCCCCTTGCCCCGGGCCTGCTCGCGCCGCTGTGCACGGTTGAGCGGTGGGTCATCCTGCGATGGGGACTCCGCGTCGGGATCGGTCATCGTGTCTCCTGGGCAGCTCGCCTGTGGATCCGTGGACTTGGACGATCGTACGTTAGAGCCTTTGGACATCCGTCGGGACCACCAAAGTCGGGCCAGCTCCGTGCGCGTGGCGTCAGGCGATAGGCTGCGAGCAGTGGCGGGATCCAGTCGAGCCCGTCTCACTCCGGACGAGTGTCGGTGTCCGGACATGTGCCGTCGCCGTGATGCCTGAGATGCGAGCGTCGCGCCGGGCCGTCTCCTCGATGTTCCTGGTGAACGGCGTCGGCTGGGCTTCGTGGGCGGCTCGGTTGCCAGCCATCCAGGAGCGGCTGGCGATCGGCGAAGGTGCCGTCGGCGCGGCCCTTCTGGGCGCGACGCTGGGCCTCTTCGTCTCGGTCATCGCGACCAGCGTGCTCGTGGAGCGCTTCGGCAGCCGGAGGGTGACGTTAACCAGCGGGGCGGCGATGATCGCGGCGCTGCCGTTGATCGGCTGGGCACCATCGTTCCCGATCCTCGCGGCGGCGCTCGTGATCTACGGTGCGGCCAACGGCGCCTTCGACCTGGCGGCCAACTCGCAGGCGGTCACGGTAGAACGAGCCTATGGCCGCCCGATGATGTCCTCCTTCCATGCTCTCTTCAGCGCCGGAGCGCTCGTCGGTGCGGGCATCGCGGCTCTGGTAGCGACCGGCGGTGTCCCGGTCGATCTCCACCTCGTCGGCGTCGCAGCACTCCTCCTGACCTTGCTCGCAGTGGCCTCGCTTGCCCTTGTCGCGCATCCCCGGCACGGCCGTCCGGTGGCCGTGCGCATGTCGCTGGTCGGGGTGGCACGACCGCTGCTGGGTCTCGGCGTGATCTCGTTCTGCGTCCTGCTGGCCGAAGGCTCCGTGACCGACTGGAGCGCCATCTACCTGAGCTCGGTCGTCGGCACGGGGCCGGGACTGGCGGCCGCCGGCCTGATCCTCTTCTCGCTGACGATGATGCTGGGCCGTCTGTTCGGAGACAGGCTCACGCTGCGCCTTGGACCGGCGCGGATCGTCCGTGGCGGCGTCGCGGTGGCCGCGACCGGTCTCGGTCTCACCCTGCTGGTCCCGACGGTCGCCATGTCGCTGACGGGCTTCGCGCTGGTCGGGCTTGGCCTGTCGATCATCTTCCCGGTGGTGCTCAGCGCGGCCGGTCGCATGTCGGCCGTGCGGTCGGCCACCGGGCTTGCGGGGACCACCGCGGCGGGCTATGTCGGCTTTATCGCTGGACCGCCCATCATCGGCTTCGTGGCTGAGGCGAGCAGCCTGCGGCTGGCGCTGGGGCTGGTGCTGGCCTGTATCGTCGTGGCGGGCCTCCTGGCATCCCAGGTCGCGTCGCCGCAAGTGGGTAGGCCGTAGAACGGATGTTCTATAGTGCGACATGGCGTTCGCCGAGCTTCACAGCCACTCCAATTTCTCCTTCCTGGACGGTGCGTCGAGCGCGGATGACCTTGCCGAGAGGGCCCTCGAGCTAGGGCTCTCGGCGCTGGCGGTCACCGACCATCAGGGCCTCTATGGCGCGGTCCGCTTCTCCTCCGCGGCGGCTGAAGCGGGCTTGCACGCGGTCATCGGGCTGGAGATCGAGCTGTTCGACACGGCCGTCCCCGTTGCGATGCGGCAGGACACTGGCGACGCGGTCAGTCGGGGCGTGCCAGCCCGGCCGCGGATGGAGAGGAAGGGGGTGCCTGCTCGCCGGGCACCCAAGCGCGAGGACCTGCGCGGCGTTAGGGCTCGGGAGCTGGGGCCGCACCTCGTGCTGCTGGCCAAGGATGGGGCGGGCTACTCCAGCCTCTGCCGCCTGACCAGCGCCGCGCACCTGGCGGGCACCAAGGGCGTCCCGCGCTTCACGCACGACCTGCTCGCGCAGCACACCGA
>JBBSMF010000067.1:0-6581 GCA_038233295.1 Candidatus Limnocylindrales bacterium
CAGCACGCTGCCAGAGAGCATGATCGTGGTCGGTGCCGGTGCGGTGGGCGTGGAGTTCGCCTCGTTCTATCAGGACATGGGCGTGCAGGTCACCGTGCTGGAGTACGCGCCGGCCATCGTGCCGTTGGAGGACGTCGACGTCTCCCGGGACCTTGAGCGTTCCTTCAAGAAGCGCGGCATGACCGTCATCACCAGCGCACGCTTCGACCCCGCCTCTGTCTCCGCGGACGATGCGGGCGTCCGGGTGGCAGTAGGCAGGGAAGGCGAGGAGCCGGCCGAGCTGCGCGCCAGCCAGATGCTCGTGGCCACGGGCCGTGCGCCCAACACCGACGGCGTGGGACTGGAGAACACGCGCGCCAAGCTGGAGAAGGGCATCGTCCAGGTGAACTCCCATATGCGCACGGCCGAGCCGCATCTCTACGCCATCGGCGACATCATCGGCGGCCTCTGGCTGGCGCACGTAGCAGCCCACGAGGGCATCGCGGCGGTGCACTCCATCGTCGGCGCGGAGCACGAGCCGGTCGACTACCTCAAGATGCCCCGCGCCACGTATGCCCGCCCGCAGATCGCCTCGATCGGCCGCACCCAGGCCGAGTGCGAGCGCGACGGTATCCCGGTCAAGATCGGCAAGATGCCTTTCCAGGCCGTGGGCAAGGCGCTCATCGGCGGCGACTACGAGGGCTTCACCAAGGTCATCGCGCACAAGGAGACCGATGAGCTCCTGGGTGTGCACATGATCGGGCCCCATGTGACCGACCTGATCGCAGAGGCGAGCGCGGCCATGCTTCTAGAGGCCACCGCGTGGGAGATCGGTGCGACGGTCCATCCGCACCCGACCCTTTCCGAGGCACTGGGCGAGGCGGCCCTGGCCGTGGATGGCCGCTCGATCAATTTCTAGGCCAGCAGGCCCGCAGGGGAGTAGCCCGGACATGTCGACCACGACCAAGGACAGCGCTCCCGCCGGCACCGGCAGCGACGACGGCCCGGAGGCCGCAGCACCCGGCAACAAGAGCGCTTCGCCGCTCGGGGCCGACCTTGGACTCTCCCGCCAGGATCTCCTGGAGATGTACTCGCTGATGGCCATCACGCGGGCCATCGACGAGCGGATGTGGATCCTCAATCGGGCCGGCAAGATCCCCTTCGTCATCAGCGGCCAGGGTCACGAGGGCGCACAGGTGGGCATCGCCTACCCGCTGCGCAAGGGCCATGACTGGATGGTGCCCTACTACCGCTCCGTGGCCAGCCTCATCACCTTCGGCATGACACCACGAGAGATCATGCTGGCCCAGTTCGCCCGCGCTGTGGACCCCAGCTCCGGCGGTCGCCAGATGCCCGGCCATTACGGCACCGTGGAGCGCAACATCGTGTCGGTCAGCTCTCCCGTGGCTACCCAGGTCCTGCATGCCACTGGGATCGCGCTGGCCGCCAAGATGCGCGGCCTCGATCAGGTGGCCATCACCTACCTGGGGGAGGGCTCCAGCAACCAGGGCGACTTCCACGAGGCGCTCAACTTCGCGGGCATCCACAAGCTGCCGGTGGTCTTCGTGGTGGAGAACAACGGCTACGCCATCAGCGTGCCCATGAACCTCCAATCGGCGGTGGAGGACATCGCCGTGCGCGGCGCCGGCTATGCCATGCCCGGCATCATCGCCGACGGTGTGGAGGTGCTGGAGTGCTACCGCATCAGCAAGGAAGCCATCGAGCGGGCGCGATCCGGCGAGGGTCCCACGCTCATCGAGGCCAAGGTAACGCGCATGACGGCGCACTCCTCTGATGACCAGCAGACGAAGTACCGCTCGGCTGAGGATCTGGAGGCGGGCAAGGGCAAGGATCCTCTGCCGCGTTTCCGGCAGCAGCTCACCGATGCCGGCGTCCTGGACGAGGCGGAGGAGCAGCGCATCGCGGCGGAGTCCAAGAAGGTCGTGGAAGACGCCACGGACTGGGCCGAGTCCCAGGTGGACCCAGACCCGGCCACCGCGCAGGCACACGTCTATGCCGACTCGCCGCCGGCGCGCATGGACGATCCTCACTGGCGCTCGGCGCGCTTCATGGGCGACGGCGGCCCGCTCACGGCTGAGCGGGAGGGCTGAGCGATGGCCGTGATGACCTACATCGAGGCGATCCGCTCCACGCTCCAGGATGAGATGCGCCGCGATGAGACGATCATCGTGTTGGGCGAGGACGTGGGCAAGAAGGGCGGCGTCTTCCTGGCCACGGACGGCCTCTTCGACGAGTTCGGCGGGGAGCGGGTGCTGGACACCCCCCTGAGCGAGTCGATGATCGTGGGCGCCTCCATCGGCGCGGCCCTCAACGGGCTGCGGCCGGTGCCGGAGATCCAGTTCGCGGATTTCATCATGCCGGCCTTCAACCAGATCGTGAGCGAGGCCGCGCGGATGCGTTACCGCTCCAACGGCACCTTCACCTGCCCCATGACCATCCGTGCCCCGTACGGCGGCGGCGTCCACGGCGCGCTGTACCACTCGCAGTCCGTGGAGGCCTTCTTCGCCCACGTGCCGGGCCTCAAGGTGGTCATCCCCTCCACGCCCTATGACGCGCGCGGCCTCCTGCGCAGCTCCATCCGCGACGACGACCCGGTGCTCTTCTTCGAGCACAAGAAGATGTACCGCTCCGTGCGCGGCGAGGTCCCTGACTCGGACTACTCCATCCCGCTGGGCGAGGCCAAGGTGGTGCGCGAGGGCAGCCAGGTCTCGATCATCGGCTACGGCCTGATGGTGCAGTACGCACTGGAGGCGGCCGAGCTGCTGGAGGGCGACGACATCAGCGTCGAGGTGGTCGACATCCGTACGCTGCGGCCGCTCGATGGCCAGACCATCCTGGGGAGCGTGCGCAAGACTGGCAAGGCCGTGGTGGTCTACGAGGACAACCGCTTCGGCGGCTACGGGGCGGAGATCGCCGCCATCATCGCGGAGGAGGCCTTCGATCACCTGGACGGCCCCGTCATGCGCGTCACCGGACCGGACGTGCCCGGCGTGCCCTACGCGCACACCCTTGAGGAATGGTTCATGCCCAACCCGGATCGTATCGCCCAAGCCGTCCGACGCCTGGCCGCTTACTGACGCCCGTCGAGGCGGTGCGACGACCAACGTGACATCGAACCTGGAAGGCTCCTCCTTCGAGGACCTTCTGATGCGCACCCGCCGACTCGCGGCCGAGGCATCGTAGCCACGAGTTCACGGCGCCGCTGCTGCGAAGTCGACGCGAGACTTCTTCCCCTGCCGCGAGCATCGTCATGCGCTGGGACCGAAAAGACCTGAATCGGCGACACTACGTGGCGACGAACGCCCTATCAACCTTCTCGCAGCCCGTAACGGAGACCCGCTGATGCCCAAGGTGACGATGCCCCAGCTCGGAGAGAGCGTCGCCGAGGGCACCATCGGCAAGTGGCTCAAGAGCGTCGGTGACCACGTCGACAAGTACGAGCCGATCGTGGAGGTCATCACCGACAAGGTCAACGCGGAGGTTCCCTCGCCGTTCGCCGGCACGCTGCGCGAGATACTCGTGCAGGAAGGCGAGACAGTGCCTAACGACACGGAGATCGCCGTCATCGACGCGGCCGGTGAGGGCGCTCAGGCCGAGCCTGAGGCCGCGTCTCCCGGCGGAGCCGCCTCTGCCGAAGCCCCGGCGGCGGTAGCCGGGGCCGAAGCCGTGGCCGACGAGGTGCGCCCCGGCGAGGGGGGCGCGCCCGGCGCCGACGCGGCCACGCCCGAACCCGACGCGGCCACGCCCGAACCCGACGGAGCCGCTCAGCCCGGGAGCGACGGCGGGCATGGCCCGGCTGGCTCGGATGAACGACCCGCGACGGAGACCATGGGCGGCCCGGCCCGTGGTGCCACAGCCACTGCGGCTGCTCCAGCCGTGGGGAGTCCCGCCACGGTCACGGCTCCCGCTGGCAGTAGCACCGCCGGGTCCAATGGCGCCGGAGATGTCGCCGGATACACCGGGCGAATGACGCCCGCGGTGCGGCGGCTGGCGCGCGAGCACGGCGTGGATTTGTCGCAGATCGCCGGCACCGGCCACGACGGACGCGTCACCCGCGAGGACATCACGAAGTGGGTCGAAAGTGGCGGGGCGACTGCTGGCGCTACGCCGGCGAAGGCACCTCAGCCCGCCGCTCCTCAGCCCGCCGCGACCACCGGCCAGGCGCCCTCCCCGCCTGCGGCCCCACCGGCCGGCACCGCCGCGCCATCACCCTCCCCGGCACCGGCCGCAGCCCCTGCCGCGTCCGGCGCCCCGGCGCAGGACGCGCTAAAGCCCCTGACGCCGATGCGCAAGGCCATCGCGCGGCACATGGTGGAGTCCAAGTCCACGGCGCCGCACGCCTACACGACCGTGGAGGTCGACATGTCCGGCGTGGTGGCCCTCAGAGATAGCGTCAAGCGCCAGTACCAGGAGCGCGAGGGGACTGCCCTCTCGTTCGTGGCCATCGTGGGCAAGGCGGTCGTGGAGGGTCTCCGTCGCAATCCCGACCTCAACGCCCACTGGACCGAAGAAGGCGTCATGCGCCGGGCATCGGTCAACCTGGGCGTGGCCGTGGCGGTCGATGATGGATTGATCGTGCCCGTCATCAAGGATGCCGATCGCTACAGCATCCACGGGCTGAACCTGTGGGTACAGGACTACGCCACGCGGGCCCGCGCCAACCGCCTGAAGATGGACGACATCCAGGGCGGCACGTTCACACTCAACAACACCGGCTGGTTCGGGTCGGTGTCCAGCCAGCCCATCGTCAACGTGCCGGAGATCGCCATCCTTTCCATGGAGGCCATCGTCAAGCGGCCGGTCGTCGTGGAGAGCCTCGCCGGCGACACCATCGGCATCCGGCCGATGATGAACATCTGCGTCAGCTTCGATCATCGGGGTACGGACGGCGCGCAGATCGGGCGCTTCGTGCAAGACGTCAAGCGCTGGCTGGAATCGGCCGACACTCAGACGCCGGTCTGGTAGCCGTACCGAAATGACGCTCGGATGACCGATCCGGTCGCCCCTCGTTTGCGTCCCTCGATCGCGGAGAGAGCCGAGCGGCGTGAGCGCATGGAGCACAGCGGCCGCGACCGCTACAGCAGCCTCGTGCGCGCCCTCCAGGCTGGACGCGAGGTGCCCGTCGGGCGCACCCGGTCGACGCCGCTCGAGTGGCATCCCATCTTCCGCCGGCTGGTCATCTTGGCGGTGGTCATGGCCATCCTCGTGGTGGTCGTCGTCAACGTGCACGAGCGCTGGCGTGCGGGGCTGGTGGAGGACTGGACCGGTCCGGGTCCCCTCGTGCAATCGGGCCAACGGCTGGATGGCTGTGCCGCAACGGATGCCATCTCCCATGCCACCATGCCGGTCTGGGTGCGCTACGGGGGCTCCGTCTATGTCTTGACCGACGCTCGCTGGGCGCTTGGCAACGAAGGGCGGCCCGGTGAGACCAGCCTGTTCGAGACTGGCTACTCGCTCGCGGAGAAGCGCATCCTGCTGATCGATGAGCCCGCTGCGGGGGCCGCTCCGACCAGCCTGGTGGTGGCACGTCCGCCGGCCTACGGAGGCGGGCTCTACCTGCCACACCCGGAGTGCGTCTGATGCGTCGGGAGCTCCAGATGTTCCAGCCACCGACCACCGGATCCGCTGGAGGTCATCCCGCGGCGCGTCCTGGGCTGCCGGCCACCATCGCCATGGGCGGTGGACGCTTCGACACGGCCGCTGACGGCGGGACCGCGCCGCGCCGCCATCCCGACTGGATCCGGGCGCGCATCCCGACCGGCGACAACTACCAGGAGCTGAAGGGCATCGTCCGGGGTCTGGACCTGAACACGGTATGCGAGGAGGCGCACTGCCCCAACATCGGCGAGTGCTGGGAGCAGCGCACGGCGACCATCATGATCCTGGGCGACGTGTGCACGCGTGCCTGCGGCTTCTGCGCTGTGAAGACCGGGCGCCCCACCTGGAACGACGATGACGAGCCGCGCCGGGTGGCGGAGGCCGTGCGCCGGATGGGGCTGGAGCACTGCGTGGTGACCAGCGTGGCGCGTGACGACCTGCCGGACGGCGGCGCCCACATCTTCGCGGAGACCATCCGAGCCCTGCGACGCGAGTCACCCGGCATGGGCATCGAGGTGCTCATCCCCGACTTCAACGGCACCGACGAGCCGCTGCGGACGGTGATGGAGGCGGCGCCAGACATCCTCAACCACAACCTCGAGACGGTCGAACGACTGCAGAAGCCGGTGCGCAAGCGCGCACGCTACGACCGCTCGCTACAGGTCTTGGCGCGAGCCAAGGACATGGCGCGCCAGATCGCTGGGCGCGACGGCACGATCCATACCAAGTCGAGCCTGATGGTGGGCTTGGGCGAGGAGCGGTCGGAGCTCTCTCTGGCGTTCCGCGCCCTCCGCGCCGTCGACTGCGACATCCTGACCATCGGACAGTACCTGCGACCGACCGAGCAGCACCTCGCCTTGGAGCGTTACTACCACCCCGATGAGTTCGCGGAGATGAAGGCCGAGGCGCTGTCGCTCGGCTTCAAGCACGTCGAGTCGGGCCCGCTGGTGCGCTCTTCATACCACGCTCGAGACCAGGTGCCA
>JBBSMF010000068.1:0-6466 GCA_038233295.1 Candidatus Limnocylindrales bacterium
CAACCACTGGCACTTCCTCCAGTTCGCCCGCGACTCGCTCTGGGACGCGTCCCTAAAGCAGCAGGTAGTGGCCAAGAAGCAGGCCTTCTGTCTGGCGCCCACGGACGCCCTCGACCTCACCATCCCTGGTGCCGAATGGCAGCCCGGCTCGACGGGGCTCGGCACGTCCTGCGGAGGCCCAAGCGCTGTCTGGATCCGCGAGACGCTCCAGGCGGGCTGGGGTGATACCTACTACCAGGTCGCCGGGCAGTCGCTCGACATCACCAACGTGCCCAACGGCACCTACTACATCGCCGTGGAGGCCAATCCGTCGGGCCTGCTCCAGGAGAGCGACACGAGCAACAACGTCGAGCTGCGCAAGGTCGTATTGGGCGGCACGCCGGGTGACCGCACGGTGCAGGTCAAGCGGTGGCACGGCATCGGCAACTGATGAGCGCGCGTGATATCCGTTAACAGGCAGGAGCCGGGCTTATGCCCGGCTCCTGTCATGAGTGACGCGTCGCGCCTCGCCGGGCCGCCACGCCACCCCCGATGAGATAGGCCAGCGCCACCAGCGATAGCGCCGCGACGGCAGCTGACGGCGTCGGCGGCAAGGCGCCGGATAGCGCGGCCGCCGCGACCAGCGGCACAGCCACCGACAGCGCCACGACCGTAGCCACTGCCCCGATCCGCGCGACCCTGGGGAAGGCCACGAGCAGCGCCAACGTCAGTACGGCCAGCACGGTCTGGAGCGCCGGCAGCACCTCCGGGCAGCGCCCATCCAAGGCCGAGCAGCCCGCTAAGGCGGGCGCGCCGTAGCCGATGGCGGCTGCCACCGGCAACCAGGCCAGCGAGGCTTCCGCGACACGCCGCGCGATCGGCGAAGCCTCAGGGATCCGCGCGCGGCCGCCAGCGGTCGGGCTGGCGGCTCGACGCGCGGCCAGGGTCCCCCTCCGAGAGCGACCTCGGATCGCCTTCCGGACACTGGGGATCGTGCCGGAGACGTTAGCTGCGGTGCTCGGCTCGGACGACGCCGGCCCCTTGATCGTGGTCGGCGCCGGAGTCGAAGCTGCCGCGGCGGTGCCACTCCGAGGCTGTCTGGGTGGGTCCCGTGGCGGCGTTGCCGGCTCATGATCGAATGCCTGACGAGGGCCTGTCGGTCCGGGGCGCGGACGCAGGACGCCGTCGCGTTCGCTCCGTGGCGCTGAGCCCGGTGGGGCGATCGGGCCGGTGGGGGCGGCGTGGGCATCCGTGTCGGCGGCCTCGCGGGCACGTGCGCCCGTGACGTACTGCGTGCCCTGACGCCGAAACACGCCGCGACTGGGCAGGTCGCTGTCCGCTTGGCGAAAGTAGCGCCGTGCGGCGCTGGACCAGGCCGCACCGCTGGAGCGGCTGTACACGTCCGGCTCGCCCGGCCGCGCCGGGCCCTCAGCGGCTGGACCGCCGGGCGCCCCACCGACCGTGGCAGGACCGCCCGCGGCGCTCCCGAGACCGCCTGGATCGCTCGCCGCAGCGGCACCGCCTGCTCGTCGAGGGGGGCTTTCGCCTCCTCGCGGGGCACGCCGGGGCCCGGGAAAGTCCTCCCACCATGGGACGCCCTCGGCCGACCACGTGTAGCTGCGCGTGCTGGGATCGCGTCCCGAAGCGCTCCAGCGATCGGGGCCGCGCCGTGGCTCGTCGCCGTCGTGTGGCGCCTGGTCAGGGGCGTCGTAGCCGCTCGAGCCGTCCGATGGCTTGCCGCGGGAGGCGCGGGAAGGACCGGTTTCCGCTGCCGGCGCTCGACGTGGCGGCCGCGGCCGCGGTCCCCGTCGCGTGCCCACGTCAGTGTCCTCGCGCGTCCATCTGCCGGCCGCCGCCCTGCCGCGACCCCGCGTGGTGCCCTCCCCCGCACGGACCGGCCCGGGTGCGTGGCGAGCGTCCCAGTCGCGTCGACGGAGCGGGTC
Source organism: Candidatus Limnocylindrales bacterium (assembly GCA_038233295.1). Taxonomy (GTDB): domain Bacteria; phylum Chloroflexota; class Limnocylindria; order Limnocylindrales; family CSP1-4; genus Palsa-1032. The sequence goes on from JBBSMF010000068.1 coordinate 1,923, forward strand.
CGAGAGCAGCAGGTAAGCCTCCTGCACCGCCAGGAAGCGTGCAGTGTCGCCTTCCGGTGCGTCAGGGTGGTAGCGCTTGGCCAGACCGCGATGCGCGGCCTTGATCTGCGTCGGCGAGGCGGCGCGCTGGACGCCCAGGACGCGATAGGGATCGGGGATGTGCTGCATACCGCTCATGTCTGAGGTCTTCCCATGTGGTTCGGCCTAGAGCAGCTCGGAGATGGGCGCCAGCAGGAATCGGGGCATCGTCCGCGCCACGACAGCGCCGCTCGCGGAGCTTGATTCCGGCTGGTGATGTGCGGCCAGGCCGCGTAGCTCCTGATCGGTGAGCGCACCCAGCTGGCGAAGGGCCTCCACCGTGACCGCTCGGGATGCCCGGGCGAACCCGTCGCCATCCTCGATCCGCAGCGCGATACCCGCCGCACCGCTCTCGGCGCCCAGAGCACCGGGCAGCAGCCCGACGCCACGCAGTCCCTCCGCGCCGCTCTTCGAGACGAGCCTGCCTGGCTTGGTTCGCATCAGACGCGTGTCCAGGACCTGACCAGTGCCGCCCACCATCTCCGGAGAGGCCATCATCGCGTCACGGATGCGCGTCAGCGCCGGTGCCATGGCCGAACGGGCGGGGTCAGGAGCGACGCCGGCCGGATCGGCCAAAAAGGCGAAAGCTCGGGCGATCTCGACCAGGGGGAAGGCGAAGGTGGCCAGTCCGCAGTCGTCGATAGCGGTGTGCAGGGCGCCCGGTCGCTGACCGAATGCTCGGGCCACAGCGGCTCGACTCACGATCTGGCTGGGGTGGTCGGGACGGTCGTAGTCCTCCAGCGACCAGTCGGAATAGCGACTCAGCAGGATGCTCGCGGCGTGGAACCCGGAGCACATATGGCGGATGGGACCCGGCGCTTCTCCGTCCCGCGCGAGCCGCGTCGCCGTGACCTCGTCGAGGGGCATCCCCACCGTGCCGCAGGCCAGCATCGACTGGCTGACGCCGGCGCGCCGGAAGATGGCCTGGAGCGTCCTGACGTGCAGGTCCTCGCCCGTGTGCGAGGCGGCCATCACGGCAAGCTCAGCTTGGCTCAGCCGCAGGTCGTCCGCCGCGCCCGACTCGACCAGCGCGACCAGCGCGAACGGCTTGACCGCGGATCGAAGCGTGACCTCCACGTCCGGGTCGCCGATGCCCTGCTCGAGCCTCCCGCCAGCATCCACCTGGGCCACATGGCCGCGGTGGCGGCTCTCCACGATGTCGCCACGGTGGACCTCGACCAGCACTGGCGCCGGAATCGACTTGCTGCTGGGACGGCGACTCGACGACCGACGCGTGCCCGACGGCCGCGGCTTGGCCGTTTGAGCCGGACGGGTCGCCGGAGCGTCGATGGCTGGCGGGGGGACTTCGGGCATCGGATGATGGTAGCGGTGGGCTGCGTCGCGGGCAGCGCTGATCGTTGACCACGCCCTGCTTCTGCTCGGCTGATTAGAATCGGTCGACCTGACCGCCCAAGGAGCCGCCCGTGCCCGAAACGCCGCCGGACCTTCCGACCCTGCACGTATCGCGCCATCCCGCCGTGCTCCACAAGCTGGCTCTCCTGCGCACCGTGGAGACCGAGCCCAAGAAGTTCCGGGAGCTGGTGCGCGAGATCAGCTGGCTGGTCGGCTACGAGGCGCTGGAAGACGCGCGGGTGCGGCCGCTCCGAGTCCAGACGCCGCTGGAGGAGATCGAGGGCGCGGAGCTGGCCGACCGCATCGGGCTCATCCCGATCCTGCGCGCCGGGCTGGGCATGGTCGACGCGATGCTGGAGCTGATGCCCACGGCGCAGGTCTGGCACCTGGGCCTGTTCCGCGACGAGCGTACCCTCCGTCCGGTGGAGTACTACAACAGGCTGCCCGACACGGCCACCGTGGACCTGTGCCTGATCCTCGACCCGATGCTGGCCACCGGTGGCTCGGCCACGGCAGCCATAGAGGTGCTCAAGGACTGGGGCGCCGCACGCATCAAGCTGCTCAACCTCATCGCTGCGCCGGAGGGGGTGCGCGCGGTGGCCACGGCGCATCCGGACGTGGCCATCCATTGCGCAGCCCTGGATCGGCAGCTCGACGAACGCGGCTACATCCTGCCCGGCCTCGGTGACGCCGGGGATCGCCAGTTCGGTACCGGCGGAGGCTGAACCGCCGGGCAGGCTACGGGAGGCCGATGGAGACGATCGGTGAGTAGCCCGAGGTCGTCCCGTCCGAGGCGCGGACCAGCTTGGCCCGGAACTGCCACGTGCCGCCGGAGAGGGAGGCGAAGGACTTCGAGTCCTGGCCGGCGGTCGTACTCGAGCTGAGCCACGTGCCGGAAGAGCCGCGCCGTCGCTGGATGGTGTGGCGGAAGCTCGAGGACACGGGCCCCAGTCGAACGGTCACGGTGGAGCCGCTGCGCGAGAGGGTCGGCTTGACCTTGAGCTTGCCCTTCATGCCGGGAAGGTGAACGCTGCAATAGAAGGGGAAGGAGCCCGCCACCGCGATCCGCTCCGTGATCGGTCCCGTGGTCGCGCGCGGGCTGGTGACGATGTAGCTGCTCGGCTTGTTCGCGTCCACGTCGTGGTAGCCGCCCCTGTTGATCCACTTCACCAGGTTGCCCTGGCTCACGGTGAGCGACGAAGGCGAGAACGTGTCGTCGGCCAGAGCCTTGATCTTGTAGGTCACCGCGCTAGCGGAGGACGGCACGACGAGGAGCGCTAGGGCGAGGACGCCGGCGATGGCATGGCGCGACTGGGGGTGTGTGATCGGGCGTGTCGAATGGCCGGGCGGGCTGAGGCGGGTGCTGGGTCGAGCGGTCACCTGGATGTGTGCGAGCAACGGAGTTTCCCCCTCATCTCTCGGTCAACGGCTTCCACTTCATACCACACCTAATCAAGCGCGAGGGATGCCCCCGACTCGACCCGACTCGGGCGGCCGCATCCCTCGGGGAGAGCGTATCTTCCTGGCGTGCGATTCCTGATCGCCCGCAACGCCGACCCTGAGAGCAGCCTTCCGTACCTTCTGCGCGTGCCGCTGGGCGGTGGCCTCGTGCTCAAGGCACGGGACACATGGCCGCGGACCAGCCGCGTGTACTGCCATCGCGGCGAGGATTGGCCGGCACAGCCGGAGATGGTGGAGGACGTGGGCGTGCTCGAGTGCCGGCGGCGTGGTCCGGCGGTCGATCTTCTGCTGGATCGGCCACGCGAGAACCGCTCCCAGTTCGTGTTCACGCGGTTGCCCACGGGACGCGAGGGGATCTTCTGGCAGACGCGCAAGGTCGCGTCCACGGCACGGCCGGGAGCGCGCATCCCCGGGCGCCGCATCAGTGAGCTGGGCCGGGAGCTTGTCATCGTGGTGGACACGCGCGAGCAGTACGGCTACCGCTTCGCGCGACAGCAGGCTCAGGTCGAGCGTGCGGCACTCCTGGCCGGTGACTATGCCGTGCGCGCCGCTGATGGGTCGGTGGTGGCCAGCGTGGAGCGGAAGTCCATGAACGACCTGGCCGGATCTCTGTCCAACGGCTCCTTCGTGTTCGAGCTGGCCAAGTTGACCTCGCTCTTCCGCGCCGCCGTGGTGGTCGAGGAGGGTTACGCCAAGCTGCTGCGCCATGCTCACGTGCCGGAGGGCTTCCTGCCCGACCTGCTGGCCCGCGTCCAGGTGCGCTACCCCGAGGTGCCCATCGTCTTCTGCGAGAACCGCGCGATAGCCGAGGAGTGGACATTTCGCTGGCTCGGCGCGGCATTGCTGGAGTCGATGGCCGAGGAGGGCTGATCTTGCCGTCAGCCGGCCGCTCGGTTCCGGCGGGCGGCCGAGGCGGGCTGGTGCAAAGCTCAGCCGCCGGCGCGGCGGCGGGCGAAGAGCCGCGTGGCGTGCAGGTCTGACCAGACGAGGCCCGACTCCCGCGGTAGCGACCCGCCGAGCGTGAGGGCTCTGACCCACGCCGCAGATGAGCCGGGAAAGCGGCTCTCGACGATGTGCGGATAGCGTGCCAAGAGCTCGCGGTTGCGTCTGGTGTCGCGAACGACCCAGCAGACACCGACCTCCAGCGGGGCGTCATCCGGGCTGAGCGCGACGGCCGCGGCTTCTGCCTCTGCCCGCTTGCGGTCGCTGGAGCGGGCCGAGGCGCCAAGGTCCCCGAACGAGTTCCAGCACTCCACGAGCACGAGGCGGCGATGCGGGCGATCGAGCAGGCCCACATCAATGGACCGCGATGGGTCGGCGGGGCGGCTGGGCAGCTCGAAGGCGCCGGTGTAGCCGGCCCGGCGGCCGAGTCGCAGGAGCAGCTCCTGCATGGCGAGGTGTCCTGCGTCAGCCGTGTGATCTTGGGGATCGCGGCCGAACTCCACGCGCAACGGTCTGCCCAGCGTCTCTGCCAAGGCGAACCACAGCCCCAGCGGCGCACCACTGCCCTCGCCTCCCTCGAGCTGCGCGATGCGAGCGTGGCTCACGCCGACGCGGGCGCCCAGCGCCGCCTGGGTCAAACGCCTGCGCTGCCGAGCCGAACGGACCGACCTGCCTAGCGCGACTGACGTCAGCATCGCCACCTGCTGGCC
>JBBSMF010000069.1:0-6463 GCA_038233295.1 Candidatus Limnocylindrales bacterium
ACGGACGCCGTCGGCGCGATGAACATCCCGGCCTGGGTCTGGATGTTCGGGGCGGGCATCGTCGGTCTCGCCACCAGCGTCGCTTTCGTATACATCACGCAGTTCTACACCGCGGGCACTTATCGCCCGGTGCGTGAGATCGCCGAGGCCTCCAAGACCGGCCCTGCCACCAACATCATCTCGGGCACCGCAGTGGGCTTCGAGACCACCTTCGTAACCGCTATCACCATCGCCATCGCCCTCGTCATGAGCGCCTTTCTCGGCTCGCAGGCGGGCCTCATCAACGAGAACGGCGACAACGTGGGCACCATCTTCGGCACCGCCGTGGCGACCATGGGCATGCTCATGACGACGGCCTACATCCTGGCCATGGACACCTTCGGGCCCATCACCGACAACGCCGGCGGCATCGCCGAGTTCTCCAAGGCCGAGGCCGGCGCGCGCGAGATCACCGACCGGCTCGACGCCGTGGGCAACACCACCAAGGCCCTTACCAAGGGCTATGCCATCGCCTCCGCCAGCCTGGCCGCCTTCCTGCTCTTCAGCGCCTATATCGACAAGGTCAACCTCATCCTGCAGAGCCAGATTGACCGCGGCCTGCGCGAGGCCGATACGCTCATGGAGTCGGTCAACCTGGCCAACGTGGATGTCTTCGTGGCCGCGCTGATCGGCGCGATGCTGGCCTTCTTCTTCAGCTCCCTGGCCATCCGCGCCGTGGGCAAGGCCGCGCAGGCCATCATCGTGGAGGTGCGCCGCCAGTTCCGCGAGATGCCCGGCATCATGGACTACACCCAGCGCCCCGATTACGCGCGCGTCGTCGACATCACCACCCGCGCCGCCCTGCGGGAGATGATCCTGCCCGGCGTGGTGGCCGTGGCCACGCCCATCGTGGTGGGCCTGCTGCTGGGACATGAGGCCGTGGCGGGCATGCTGATGGTGGGCACCATCTCGGGCGTGATGCTGGCCACCGTGCTGAACAACAGCGGCGGGGCCTGGGACAACGCCAAGAAGTACATCGAGTCCGGCCACCTGACCGACGATCAAGGCAACGTCCTGGGCAAGAAGACCGATGCGCATGCCGCGGCGGTGGTGGGCGACACCGTGGGCGATCCCTTCAAGGACACCGCCGGCCCCTCGCTGCACGTGCTGGTGAAGCTGCTGGCCACCATCACGCTGGTGCTGGCGCCGCTCTTCATCCGCTAGCGCTGCGCCGCGAGTCCCGGGTTGTAGGGCGAGGTGGAACTCCTCCTCCAGGCCATCGTCCAGGGGATGGTGCAGGGACTCACCGAGTTCCTGCCCATCAGCTCCTCGGCGCACCTCATCCTGCTGCCGCGGCTGATGGGCTGGGACGACCCATTCCTGACCAGCGCCGAGTTCGACGTGATGCTCCACCTGGGGACGCTGGCTGCCCTGCTGGCCTACTTCTGGCGTGACCTGGTGCGGCTGGGTCTGGCCTGGCTGGCGTCCATCCTCGAGCGGCGCCTGGCCCACGACCCCGATCGACGCCTGGCCTGGCTGTTGGTCCTGACGGTCATCCCGGCGGCCTTGGTGGGCGCGCTCTTCGAGGACTTCTTCGACGAGACCTTTCGCGAGGCGTTGCTGGTCATCCCGCTCCTCCTCGTGGTGGGCGCGGGCATGCTGGCCTTCGGTGAACGATACGGACGGCGTGATCGCGGGCTGGAGCGGCTGCGCGTTCGTGATGCACTGGTCATCGGGCTGGCGCAGGCGCTGGCCCTCTTCCCCGGCATCAGCCGCTCGGGCGTGACGATCGCTGCGGGGCTGGTCCTGGGACTGGAACGGGAGGCCGCGGCACGGTTCGCCTTTTTGATGGGCATCCCCATCATCGCCGGCGCCGGCCTCTGGAAGCTTCGCGTCATCGTCAGCGGGGAGACCAGCGCCTTCGAACCGATGGTGCTGGCGGCGGGCATGGCCGCCTCGGCACTGGCCGGTCTGGCCGCCATCGCGTTCCTGCTGCGCTTCCTGCGCACGCGCAGCACGGGGATATTCATCGTCTACCGGCTCCTCTTCGCGGCGGTGGCGGCGGTCCTGATCATCTCCCGCTAGGGTCCTCTGCCATGGAGGTCATGAAGCAGCTCCGTCAGCACGCCATCCGGGACCTGCTGGAGCAGCGCACCATCCGTACGCAGCACGAGCTTGCCGCTGCCCTCCGCGAGCGTGGCTTTCGTGCCACCCAGGCGACGGTCTCCCGTGACGTGGCAGAACTCGGTCTGGTCAAGCGGCTGCGCGGCGGCGTCCATGCCTACGCCCTTCCGCCGCGCATAGACGAGCGCGAGCTATCCGGGGAAGAGCGGCTTCGCCTTCTGCTTCACGAGCTGCCCATAGAGCTTCGAGTGGCCGGCCTCCTGATCGTGGTGCGCACCGTCTCCGGCAGCGCTCACGCCATCGCCTCCGCCCTGGATCGAGCGCGCTGGCCGGATGTGGCGGGCTCCATCGCCGGCGATGACACACTCTTCATCGCCTTCGCTGAGCGAAACGCGTTACAGCGCGTCCGCAAGCGTCTTCTGCGCCTGTCCGGTCTGGGACCGCTCATGGAGGATCGGACGGAGCTACCCGACGATCGGCTCGAGCCCTGACTCGCCGACGAGATCGGTGACTTCCGCCTTGGCCCCGGTGATGGATGGGTTCCAGGCGACCGCCATGCCCGCCTCGATGCGCGTGGCATCGGCCAGCGTGGCGATCCGCTCCCGTCCTTGGTAGCCGATGAGCCCGCCCTGGTGGTGGAGGGTCCACTCGTCGGGAAAGCCCTCCGCGAAGTAGGCGGCGCGAGCGGCAGCCAGGACATCGCCCAGCGTCCTTCCCGGGGCGGTCGCGGCGCGCATCGCGGCAAGCACGCGACCGGTGGCCTCAAGGCGACGCTGCAGATCCTCGCCCGGCGCCTCCAGCTCCAGGATGCGCGTGGCAGCGACATTGAGGCCCCAGCGCTCGGCCACCACGATCAGCATCACCCGCCGCTCGATACGACGGCCCTGGGGAAGTGGGTGGCGATACCGGTCGATCCGCTCGTCGGCGGCTACCAGGATCACGGGCACACGGACGCCCTCAGCCACGAGAGAGGCTTGGACGTGCGCGGAAAGGTCGTCCTCCGTCGAGCCGCGTGTCGCCGCCGCAAGGGCACCGGCCAGGGCGCCTTCGCAGATCTCCCCCAGCCAACGCATCCGGTCCTGCTCCACGGCCTCCAGCCGGAGCCGAAGGTCGACCAGTCCGGCACCCAGAACCGACTCTTCCAGGGGCTCGTCACCAGCGAGGCGCCGCGCCTCGTGCGCAGCCGCCTCGGCATCGTGCCAGGGCACGGTGACCATCTCCACGGGAAGCCCCGCCAGCTCCTCTTCGGCGATCCGTGGCGCTTCGTTGGCCGGCGCCAGCGCGAAGCAGGCCGCTCGGGTCACAAGGATCGGCACCGCGCCTTCCGAGCTGGCCGCCACGACGTGGTTCTGACCGCCCAGCGTGAGCCATGCGAAGCTGGCTCGCGAGGAGAGCAGCACGCCGGGACCGCCCTCCGCATCCAGCACCGCACGGACGCGATCGATGCGTTGGGCCACCATCTCCGCGCGTCGTTGGACCGGCACGTCGAGGCGCTCCTGACCGCTCACGGACCAGCCACCAAAGCGACCCCCTTCACGGGCGTCACGGGGTAGACCGTCGCCTCGCGTCCGGTTCGCCTGGGGTATTCCCGCACGATGGCGTCCGCGAAGCGCTCTACCGCATCCGGTGCCACCAGGTTCACGGTGCAGCCGCCGAAGCCTGCGCCTGTCATGCGGGCACCCACGACCCCCGGCGTGGCCTGGGCGATCTCCACGAGCGCGTCCAGCTCGGCAGAGCTGACCTCGTACAGGTCGCGCAGCGAGACGTGGCTCTCTGCGAACAGACGGCCGACCGTTGCCAGGTCGCCCTGTCGGAGGGCGGCCACGGTGGCCAGCACGCGCTCGTTCTCGGCCACGACATGCTCCGCGCGCGACCGCGCGACCGGATCGAGTCGCCTGGCATGTCGCTCTAGCATGGCACCGTCCACATCGCGCAGGTTGGTGACCGCCTCTCCCGCTTCTCGAAGCTGCGCCACGGCACGCTCGCACTGTTCCCGGCGCTCGTTGTAGGCGCTGCTGGCCAGCTCCCTGGGAGCTTGCGAATCACAGACGACCAGCCGTGCCCGATCCAGCGGCAGCGGCACCACCTCATGCTCCCTTGAGCGGCAGTCCAGCAGCAGCGCGGCGCCGGGCTCACCGAAGGCGACCGCGAACTGGTCCATCAGCCCGGAGCGCACGCCCACGTACTGGTTCTCCGCTTGTTGCCCGACCAGCGCCAGATCCAGCCGTTCCAACGGCGGCGGCCGCTCCGCGCTCAGCGCCCAGGCAGCGCCCAGCTCGAGCGCGGCAGAGGAGGAGAGACCCGACGAGATGGGCAGGTCTGAGGCGATGACTCCACGCAGGCCACGCATCGGGACGCCGCGTTCAGCCAGCGCCTGCGCCACGCCGGCCACATAGTCGATCCACTCCTCCCGCGGCGGCCCGATGGCGTCGAGGTCGAAGCCGAGCCGCTCGTCCGTGTCCAACCGCGTCAGCTCCACGCGGCGGTCGTCGGTGGGCACGAAGCAGATGCGGATCTCCAGGTCGATGGCAGCCGGCAATACGAAGCCGTCGTTGTAGTCGGTGTGCTCGCCGATGAGGTTCACCCTCCCCGGCGAGCGCACCACCGACACCCCGCCCGGCGCCGAGCGAACGGCCTCAGGCTCCAGCTGCGTGAGAGAGGCGCGCAGCGGATCGACATCCAGCTCGCCGTCAGCCCTCATCGGTCCGACGCCGGAGACCCGGTCACGCGCCCACCAGCGGTCGACCGTCCGCATCCATCAGCTCGTCGACGTCGACCAGCTCGGCCGTGTCCCGGGGACCGACCTCGCGCAGCCGCTCCGCGGTCTCCTCGGGCAGTGTGTCGTTGATGAAGGCGCCCGCGCCGGCCTCGGATCCGGCCAGGAACTTGAGCTTCTTCTCGGTCCGATTGGGTGGGTAGAGCTCGATGTGCAGGTGGTAAGCCTCGTGGGCCCCGCCGTCGGTCGGGCGCTGATGGACGGCCATGATGTAGGGCAGGGGAAAGCCGAACAGCCCGTCGTACTTGCCCAGGACCACCTTGAGCACTCGCGCCAGGTCGCCGACCTCTGCGGCGCCCAGCTCGTGGAGCCAGCCCAGATGCCGCAGCGGCGTGACGTGCACCTCGTACGGCCAGCGGGCGAAGAAGGGCACCACGACCTGCCAGTGCTCGCTCTCCAGCACGATCCGCCGGCCGTCCCCACGATCCTGGGCCATGAGCGTGCACCAGAGGCACCCGCCGTCGCCGCGCTGGGCCTCCCGTGCCGACTCCACCTCCAGGGCCAGGACCGGCGGCACCATGGGGTAGGCGTAGATCTGGCCGTGCGGATGCTCCAGCGTCACACCGATGGCCTCGCCGCGGTTCTCGAAGACGAAGACGTAGTCGATGCCGTCGGTCGCGCCCAGCTCCAGGGTGCGGTGTGCCCAGACGCCGATGAGGTGGCGGATCCGTCGCAGGCTGGCGGTGGCGAGGCTGGCCTCGTGTCGCGGCGTGTAGACCACCACCTCGCAGCGACCGAATGCCGGGCGCACCGGTGTCACCTCCGTTCCGCTCACGGCTGGCGCGGGTGGCTCGATGCTGAGCGACGGGAAGCGGTTGTCGAAGACCACGATGTCGAAGTCGGGTCGCTCGATCTCCGTGGCTACCTCGGCACCGGGGGGCGTGGGGCAGAGCGGGCAATGGCCGGCGGGCGGCAGGAAGGTGCGATCCTGGCGATGCGTGGCGGTGATGACCCACTCCCGGCGCAGCGGGTTCCAGCGCAGCTCAGACATCGCGCCCCTCTGGCTCCACCGGCTGCGTCTCGGGCGACCATGGCTCAGCATCGGGCGCGGACCCCGCCTCCCCCTGCGCCGTGCCCAGACCGGCAGGGACAGGAGGTTCGTCCGGCCACGAATAGAAGAGGATGGCGCGCCCGTCCGGCTTCCTCTCGCGCTCCAGATGGAAGGGCTCGAAGGCCGCTCCGTCGGCCGGGACCGCCGCCGCCGGGTCCGCGCGCTCCGTCACCGTGCCGTCACCAGAGTGGCGCTTCCTTGCGGTCTCCCCAGGGCACCGCGGCCAGCGGCCCGACGGTCTCCTCGATGGGCCGTCCCGAGTAAAGCCGCCACGCTTCCAGCGCGCCGTTGGGGACGCGCTCCAAGCGGCCGCCTTGCCAGCGGAGATCGTACAGTCCGGTCGCATCGACGTGGTACTCGAAGCGGCGCAGGCCGCTGCTCCAGTCGATCTGGTCGATGAGGCCCCACCAAGTGATGCCGATCACGGGGATCCCTTCGCTGCGGACCTGGCGGACCTCGTTCACCAGGCGGTCCAGCCACCAGATCTTGTGCGCGTCATCGCCGGGTGCTCCGGTCTCGGCGAAGAGCAGCGG
>JBBSMF010000070.1:0-6449 GCA_038233295.1 Candidatus Limnocylindrales bacterium
CCCGCGCCGCGTCGCAAGCGTCCCCGACCGGTGGTCGCGCCATGACCTTGACCGCCGGTCAGACCGTGATCGCCGGTCAGACCTTGACTGCTGCCACCGAGGCCGTGGCCCCGGGGGTGGACCGCGAGGCCAGCCCTATCGATCGCCTGTGGGTGGTCGGGGCGCATGCCGATCGAGTGGCGGTCGGGGAGCGCGAGGAGATCGCCAGCTACTTCCGCACTTTCGCCGCCCGCCAGGGACTGCTGGTGATCCACACCTGCCATCGCGTGGAGGTCGTGGGATCGTCTGTCGATGCGTGCGCGGCCGTGGCAGGCGCCCCGGGGCTTGTCAGGATGCGCCGAAAGCAGGGGCTGGACGCTGTCCGCCACGTTCTGCGCGTGGCCACCGGCCTGGAGAGTGCCGTGATGGGCGAGGATCAGATCCTGGGGCAGCTGCGGGTCGCCTTCACCGCCGCCACCTCCGCCACCGCCTCGACCGACGCGACCACCGTCACCGCCACGGCCGGCAGCCGCCTCCCCTCGGACGTGAGGCGGCTGGGCGAGGTGGCGCTGGCCGCCGGCCGCGAGGCTAGATCGGGGACCGCTGCGAGTAGTCGCGACCTGGCGCGGCCCGCCCTCCAATGGCTGGTGGATCGCGGTGTGGCACTGGCCGGCGGCAGCATCATGGTCGTGGGCGCGGGCACGCTGGGTGATCGGCTGGCCGAGACCGCTCACTCGCGCGGCGCGCGCGTGGTCGTGGCCAGCCGCGACTCGGGAAACGCCACGGCGGTCGCGCAACGACATGGCGGAGAAGCCGTCGACCTGGCGGTGGCGGCTGAGCTGGCACCTCGCATGGAGGGCATCGCCGTGGCACTCGGCGGCCCGTGGCTGGAGCTGCGGGATCCTGCCGGCCTACCGCCGATCGTTGACCTATCGGCGCCGTCCGCCGTGCCGGCGGAGGTCCGCAGCGCCATGGGCGTCCGGTTCGGCGACGTGGACCAGCTGTATCCGGCTCGTGGTGAGGGTTCGGCCAGGGTCGCCGGTCCGCAGGCAGCGGCATACATCGCGCGCGCGGAGCAGGTGGTGGATACGTGGGCGGCTCGATACGGACGCTGGCTCTGCGGTCGCGATGCGGTCCCGACGCTGCGCTGGCTGCGGGACCGATCGGAGGAGCGCCGGCAAAGGGCAGTGCAGCGGTTGCTGCGGCGCCTGCCGGAGCTCGACGAGCGGCAACAGGAGCTGATCGGCGCTTTCTCCCGCCAGCTCACAGCGACGCTCCTGCACGAACCGAGCACGCGACTCCGCGAGGACGAGGACGGATCCGCCACACGGGCGGCGCGCACGCTCTTCGATCTCCCGCTATGAAGCTCCGACTGGGGACCCGAGGCTCCCTGCTGGCCCGTGCCCAGTCCAGGCTGGTGGCGGCCGAGCTCGAGCGAGCGGGCCACGAAGTGACGCTGGTGCCTATCGTGACCGACGGAGACGTGCGCCTGCCCGACACGGCCTGGGGCGAGGGCGCGTTCGTGGGCGCCCTGGAATCAGCGCTGCGCGGGGGAGGGGTGGACCTGGCGGTCCATAGCGCCAAGGACGTGCCCATCGAGCCCGAGGATGAGCTGATGATCGGCGCTTACCCGCCGCGTGCCGATCCGCGTGATGCGCTGGTGGCCGGGGGGTCTGTCACGTCGCTCGCGGAGCTGCCGCACGGTTCGACGATCGGCACCGACAGCCCGCGACGCGCCGCCTTCCTGCGGGCGGCGCGAGGGGATCTCGAGGTCCGGCCGTTGCACGGGAACGTGGACACGCGGCTGCGCCGTCTCGACGAGGGCGAGGCAGATGCGCTGGTCCTCGCCGTGGCCGGCCTGTCGCGGCTGGGTCGCCTCGGGCGGATCAGCGGGATCATGGATGCAGACCTGATGACACCGGCACCGGGACAGGGGGCACTGGCTGTCCAGGTGCGGACCGCTGACGGGGCCGTGCGACGTGCGGTGGCGGTGCTGGACGATGCCCCGACGCGACTCTGCGTGGAGCTGGAGCGCGGAGTGCTGGAAGCGGCCGGCGGTGGCTGCCGGGCTCCGCTGGGGGCCTTGGCCACGATGCACGGCGACGAGTTGCACGTGTTGGCTGTGGCCGCCAACGATGACGGCAGCAGGCGCATCACCAGCCAGTGGGCCGGTCCGGGGGACGCCACGGGCGGCGTCGCGGCACGGCTGGCGGCCGAGCTGCTGGCGGCGGGCTACCGCGAGACGGTCCTTGCGGCAGCCGCGTCATGAGCATTCTCTGCACGCGCCCGGATGGCCTTGCCGATCCGCTCGTGGCCGCGCTGGCCTCGGCGGGGCATCGCGTCCACGCGGTGCCCACGGTCGCGCTGGAGCCCGTGGAGCCAGGCAGGCCGCTGGATCATGCCGCGGCGCGCCTGGGCAGCTACGACTGGATCGTTGTGACGAGCGCTGCCGGCGCGAGGGCCCTCGTGAAGGCAGCCCGCCGCATCTGTGCGATACAAGGGGTCGAGCCACGCCTTGCGGCCTCGCGGCCGCGCTGGGCGGCGGTGGGTGAAGCCACGGCCGCGGTATTGGAAGCGGCCGGAGTCTCGGTGAGCGTCGTCCCAGAGTTCTCTCGCGGCGACGCGATCACCGCCGCGCTCCTCGCCGCCGGACCGCTCGCGGCATGCCGGGTGATGCTGCCACGCTCGGACCGTGCGGATAGCGCCTTGCCTGGCGCTCTTCGCGGCGCCGGCGCGGCCGTGGAGGAGATCGTCGCCTATCGAACGGTGGAGGGGCCATCCGCTAACGCCGCTGCCCTCCGTGACGCCCTGGCCGACGCCGATCTCCAGGCCATAGTCCTATGCTCAGGCTCCGCGGTCCGTGGTCTGCTCGCGCTGTCCGTCGGCGGCGGCTCGACAAAGGCGGATCCGCGCATCGCCGCGACGGCGCTCGTCTCCATCGGCCCCTCCACCAGCGCCGTGATCCGCAAGTCGGGGCTCGAGGTCGCCGTCGAGGCTGCACGCCCTTCGGTCGAGGGCCTCTTGGCCGCCGTCCGCCAGCTCGCTCAGGTTCCCCAGGGGGCCGCTTCATGACCGCGCCCGTCTCGGCCCGCGATGTCGCCGCCCCGCTCGCTCCGAGCGGGGCGGATCGAAGGTCCACCCCATCGCCCATCGCGCGGCCACGCCGTCTGCGCCGTTCCCCGCAAATGCGCGCCATGGTCCGCGAGACCAGGCTCTCGCCCTCACAGCTGATGGCGCCGCTCTTCCTGGTCTCCGGGGAGGGCCGTCGGGAGCCCATCGCCTCCATGGCCGGCCAGGCACGTCTCAGCGCTGACGTCGCCCTTGAGGTCGTCGATGACCTTGTCCAGCGTGGGGTGGGCGGGATCATCCTGTTCGGGATCCCCGATGCGAAGGATGCCGCCGGAGAAGGAGCGGCCGACCCGAACGGGCCCGTCCCCCAGGCACTCCGAGCCATCCGCGCGGCGGATCTGCCGATCGTCCTGGCTGCTGATGTGTGCCTCTGCGAGTACACCAGCCACGGCCACTGTGGGGTCCTCGATGGGGAGGTCATCGCCAACGACGCCTCGCTGGGCGGCCTGGCTGCGGCGGCTGTCACCTACGCAGCAGCGGGCGCGGACATCGTGGCGCCCAGCGCCATGCTCGACGGTCAGGTGGCTGCCATCCGCTCCGCTCTGGACGGGGCCGGTCACCAGGACACGGCGATCCTCGCCTACGCCTCCAAGCACGCCTCGGCGCTCTACGGTCCGTTCCGCGACGCGGCTGACTCCACGCCGGCCTTCGGGGACCGGCGCAGCTACCAGATGGACGCCGCCAACGGGCGGGAGGCGATGCGCGAGCTGGCGCTGGACCTCGAGGAAGGCGCGGACATGCTGATGGTGAAGCCCGCCCTGACCTCGCTGGACCTGCTGGCTCGTGCCCGAGAACGCTTCGATGTGCCGCTGGCGGCCTACCAGGTGAGCGGCGAGCTGGCCATGATCGAAGCGGCTGCCGAGCGCGGCTGGATCGACCGTCGCCGCGTGGCGCTGGAGTGCCTCACGGCCATCCACCGTGCCGGGGCGGACGTGATCGTCACCTACCTCGCGGCTGAAGCCGCCGCGTGGCTCAACGAGCCGGAGCGGATCCGATGATCGACACGTACGTCCAGGCGCTCGCGCTGGGGCTGGATCCGGCCTGGCGGAGGCTAGGGGACGACGAGCGGGCGGCCTCCGCGGGGGAGCTCGCCGGAGCCGTGGCCGCGGACGCGGGTGACGGCGTCCGGACCTTCACGTACTCCATGATCGGCCTGCAGTCGGGATCGGACGTGCTGCTCTGGCGCTTGGCGGAAAGCGTCGACGCGCTCGAGGAGGCCGGCGCCCGCACGCTGCGCTCTGGTCTCGGTCGCTGGCTGTCGGTGCGTGAGAGCTTCATCGGCGTCCTCAAGCCCACCCAGTACGTCACCACGCCCACGGAGCAGGAGCAGTCGGCCTTCGGCGGGGATCGCTCGCGCTATCTGGTGGTCTATCCCTTCACCAAGAGCTCGGAGTGGTACCTGCTGGGCCGCGAGGCGAGGCAGGGGATCATGAACGAGCACATGAAGGTCGGTCGCCAGTATCCCTTGGTGCGGCAGTTGCTCGCCTACTCATTCGGCCTGGACGATAACGACTTCCTGGTCGCCTACGAGATGGACGACCTGCCGGGTTTCGGGGACCTGGTGCGTGCCCTGCGGGGCACGGAGAGCCGCCGCTCCACGGTGCGCGACACCCCCATCCTCACGGCCATCCACCGGCCACTGGACGAGATACTGCGGCTGCTGGGTACCCCGGAGCGGACCCCCGTGACGCAGCCGAAGCCGTGACGCAGCCGCGGGCGCGGGCCGCCGTCTCCGGCGCCTCCGCCCAGTGGCGCGGCCGCGCGGAGGGGCTCTTCCCCGGTGGCGTGAACAGCCCCGTCCGAGCCTACCGGGCCGTGGGCGGAGAGCCGCCCATCATCGTGCGCGGCGAGGGTCCACGAGTCTGGGACGCGGACGGGGTGGAGTACCTCGACTATGTGGGAGCCTTCGGGCCGCTCATCGTGGGGCACGCGCATCCGGGGATCGTGGCCGCCGTCACCGATCAGGCGGCACGTGGCGGCCCCTTCGGCGCGACCTCGCCGGGAGAGGTGGAGCTGGCCGAGCGTATCCGAGAGGCCATGCCGTCGATGGAGCGGCTCCGTTTCGTGAGCTCCGGTACGGAGGCCGTGATGTCGGCGCTGCGGCTGGCGCGCGCCGCCACGGGGCGCGACCTCATCGTCAAGTTCGAGGGCGGCTACCACGGACACGTGGACAGCCTGCTGGCCCAGGCCGGCTCGGGGCTGGCCACGCTCGCTCTGCCGGCCAGTGCGGGCGTGACCGAGGCAGTGGCGTCGGGAACGCTGCTGGCCCGCTACAACGACCCGGACGCAGTCCGGAGACTCTTCGAGGCGCATGGAGAGCGGATCGCGGCGGTCATCGTTGAGCCGGTGGCGGCAAACATGGGCGTGGTGCCGCCGGCGACGGGCTTCCTGGAGGGCCTGCGGACCCTGACACGTGACCACGGCGCGCTGCTCATCTTCGACGAGGTGATCACCGGCTTCCGCGTGGCGCGCGGCGGAGCCCAGGCACGCTACGGGGTGGTGCCGGACCTGACCACGCTGGGCAAGATTATCGGCGGCGGGCTGCCGGTGGGCGCCTACGGCGGGCGGGCGGATCTCATGGCACTCATCGCACCGAGCGGACCTGTCTATCAGGCCGGGACGCTGTCCGGCCATCCGTTGGCCATGGCCGCCGGCTGCGCCACCCTGGACCTGCTCGATGCTGACCTATCCGACCGGCTGGAGGCACGTTCGGCGGCGCTTGAGGCGGGCCTGCGCGAGGCGATCGACGGCGTCGGGGCCATGGCCAGCGTCAGTCGCGTCGGGTCCCTGCTCACGTTGTTCTTCCGCGCCACGGCGCCGCGCGACTTCGACGAGGTGCGGGAGGCGGACGCGGCCGCCTACGCCCGTTTCCACGCCGCCATGCGCGACGCTGCCATCCTCCTGCCGCCCGCGTCCCAGGAGGCCTGGTTCGTGTCAGCCGCGCACACCGAAGCGGACATCCAACGGACCATCACCGCCGCGAGGTCGGCGCTCCAGCCGTGAGCCGCGAAGAGCCGCTCCCGGCCGCGACCGCGGCCACGACCCGTGCTGACCGCTTCCTGCGTGCCTGCCGCCGCGAGCCGGTGGACGTCACGCCGGTCTGGTTCATGCGCCAAGCCGGGCGGTCGCTGCCGGCGTACCGCGCCATCCGCAAGCACGCCTCTCTGCTGGAGATCACCGCCGACCCGGCCCTGTGCGCGCAGGTCACGCTCCAGCCGGTGGAGCGGCTGGGGGTGGACGCGGCCATCCTCTTCGCCGACATCACCAGCCCGCTGCCGGGCATGGGCGTGCCGCTGGAGATCCGCGAGGGGGTCGGCCCTGTCATCGATCCACCCGTCGAC
>JBBSMF010000071.1:0-6396 GCA_038233295.1 Candidatus Limnocylindrales bacterium
AAGCTGCGGATCAGGCCGGCGTGGGCGCGTAGAAAGGCCAGCCAAGCCAGCCCAGCGGGCGTGTCGAGGCCGGCCCCGCAGGCACGCGTCGTCTGGAGGATCTCATCCCTCACTTGACCGCTGATGCTACAAGGCGCGGGCTACCGTTTCATGTCTCCTCGAACGGGGCCAGGAGCATGCGAGGCGCAAGCCGCTGCCAGGTCGGCGTGTCATGTGCGCCGCGAATGTCTTCGGCGGTCACGTCCATGCCCCGCGCTGAGAGCCGCTCCGCCAGCACGTCGGTCGCCGCGATGATCCAGGGGTAGTCGGCGCGGCCGGCACCCAGGAAGACGCGCAAATGGTCGATCTCGGCCGTCTCCGCGAGAAGCATGGGATCGTGCTCATCGCGTGCGGCAGCCGTGGGATAGAGCCACTGCCGGTCGGGGAGCATGCCCTCGAATACGGCTGGGCTGAGGCCGGCCACGCCGCCGAAGCGCTCCGGGTAGCGGAAGGCCGCGTGGAAAGCAGCGAAGCCGCCCATGGAGAGGCCGCCGATCGCTCGATCGGCTGGATCGGAGCTGATCGGGAGGCGCGCCTCGATGTCTGGGATCAGCTCGTCCATGATGTAGCGCTCGTACGGCCCGTGGTCATAGCCTTCGTCGGACGGCGGAGAATCGACGCCGTACGAGTCGTCGATGAGCGCAGAGACGATGACCAGCGGCGGGATGCGGCCTTCGTCTATGAGCCCTTGGCCGACCTCGTGGACGCCCACGCCTGCCCGACCGAAGCTGCCGCCCATCCAGCCGCGCTCGCTCCCGTAGCGACCGTGGAAGAGATAGAGCACGGGGTAACCGTCCGGCGGCGCGGGCTGGCGCGGCACGAACACCTGGGCCGGCATGTCCCGAGCCAGCGCGGCGCTTCGGATGGTCACGTCAGTGACTCCTGCCTGAAGATGCGCGGTGGGCGTGGCGGCGCCCGGGGAGGTGGGGCCTCGCGGGGCGGGCCCGAGCTGATCGTTCCGCGCGGATCCCATGGAGATGGCCGCGATGACCGTGATCAGACCCAAGGCGGGAACCGTCAGCAGCGGCCACCGGCGCCGCGAGCGCCGCCGCCGGTGCGCCTGTCCGCGTCTGGCCTGAGTGCGCATCTCTGGCTAGCCTACGGCCGGCAGCGACAATAGGCTGCGGGGGCCGGTAGCTCAGCGGTTAGAGCAGGGGACTTTTAATCCTCGTGTCCTGGGTTCGAATCCCAGCCGGCTCACCACAGTTTCACGCTCAAATCGGGCACCTGAGGGGTCCGAGGCGCCCCCGGATGGGCCGCCTGACAGCCACGTTGACAGCCACGGCGGAAGCACGCCATGGGCCTGGGTAGAGCTGATGGAGGGCGTGGACGCGTCGCGGGACCGCGAGTCAGTGGTCCCGGACGGCGGGTCTGCTACGTTCCATGAGCGAGACTCGAGCCGGGAAGCACGGAGCTCGAACCAGGTCATTGACGACGGGTACGAGCAGTCGATCAAGCTCTGCCAACGGGATATCAACTACAACTACTGAGGCGATGGCGATGCTTGGAACTGCCTCGGAGGACCGTCTGACAGGCTAGGTTGACAGCCACGGCGGTGGCACGCGATGGACGCGGTGCACGCCGGTGGCCGGGGTAGCTCGCTCACCGCGCTCGACGTCTCCGTGACGCTGCAAGGATTCGCCCTGCTCGCGTGTTGTACCCAGTGAAGGAGGAGCGATGGAACTCGCGCCCGCGCTCACTACGAACCACGACCTCGAGCAGGAACTCGTCGCCCTCTATCCCGCCTTGGCGCGGCGGATGGCGATGGTGCTCCGTGACCCCGACATCGCCCAGGACATCGCGCAGTCGACGATGGTCCGCGCCCTCGAGCACCGCCGTCGCTTCACCGGCGGCGACCTGCGAGCGTGGGTGTACACGATCGGCCTCCGGCTCGCGTTCAACGAGCTGCGCCGCCGCCGCACGGTCCAGGGGCGAAGCTCCGCCGAGGAGCCGACGTGGGCGATGACCATGGATCCCGACCTCTGGGTCGCCCTGGCGGCCATCGAGCCACGCGCACGGGCGGCGCTCTTTCTCAGCGTGCTCGACGGCTACACGCACGCCGAGATCGGCCGGATCCTGGGGGCACGGGAGGGAACCGTGTCGAGCTGGCTCTCGCGCGCCAAGGACCGCCTGCGGTCCGCACTGGAGGAGGACGATCGATGACTCACTTCCACTCTGACCTGCGGGCGCGGCTGCTGCGGCTCGAGGCCGCCGCTCCGGACGCCGCCCCGGCTGCCACGGCTGCGCCGCGGACGCACGGGAAGCGCACTGTCGCCGCCGTCGGGCTGCTCAGCCTGGCGATCCTCGCGTCGGCCGCCGTCGTTGGCGAGCCGGCGCTGTCACGGGCCACCTACGAAAGCCGCCTCCGTGATTTCGGCGTCCCAGCGGGTGCGGAGGTCGTCGCATTCCAGGCGGACGCTGACGGCAACTTCCTGACGGTCATGTACCGTGACAGCAGTGGGCAGGTCGTGACCCTGGGAGGCATCGAGAGGCAGCACACGCCTCCGCCTACCCCGTGACGTGCGGCTCCGGCGTCCTTGTGAGTGGCGTCGACCCGCGACTAGGGTAGAGCAGACCTCCTGGGCGGGGGAGCCGTCGACCTCTCTAGGGAGCCGAATCCCGACGCGCCCAGTGGGTTCGAGTCCTGCGCGATTGCGCGAACGCGGCGGGCGTGCGCTTAAAGAGGACGGCGCCACGATTTCGGCGTCAACCGCGGGTGCACCGTGGGCGCCGCGGCACGTCGCGGCTTGACAGCCACGGTGACACCCACGGCGAATGGGACGCCAGCCGACGCCGTGGAGCTGGCAGACGCGCGTGGCGCGTCGGTGGACCCGAGCGTCTTGCCAGGCGACGCCGTGAACGGCGGCCGCTGACCCTCGTGTCCTGGGTTCGAATCCCAGCCGGCTCACCACAGATTCACGCTCAGAATCTAGTTCCGGACGCCTCCGCGAGGGCGCCAGACGGCCGTTTGACAGCCACGTTGACAGCCACGGCGAAAGCAGTGTATGGACTCGAGCAGCCGCCGTGAACTGGGGAGGCGGCGATAGCCACAACCTGAACGTCGGCATCGTCCGCATGGCTTCGGAGGGCCATAGACCGGCAGGGCGTCTCGATGCCGTCGGGAGGAGTCGTGGGCCAGTTAGTCGAGAGGACGCTTCGGACGCTGCAGCACGCGGTCCGTGAGGGCGAGTCTGCCTACGATGAGGGCGAGATGGGAGCAGCTACCGCGCGTCCGGTCGCCGCCCGCCCCGTGCTCCGATGGCTCCCACGGTCGCGAGGACCAGGATGCCGACGACCATGGCGAGCATCGGCCACAGCCAGCCCGCCGGCGCCCGCGCGTCGCCGTCAGGCGGTCGCCCCGGCGGCGGCGCCGTCGTGGGCCCCAGCGGCGCGACGGCCTCGCCCAGGACCGCCGGCTCGCCGAAGGCGGCGAACGCCTCGCGCAGCATGGCCTGCCCCGACGGGTCACCGAGGCGCGCGTGGCGTTGGCAGCTGCTGACGAGGAACGGTGCCGACCCATCGGCGCCGATGGGTCGCCCCGCGGCGACGATCCAGCGGCTGCCGGGCGGCAGCGGGTCGATCTGGCAGCGCGCGCGGTCGCGCCCCACGCCGACCGGGTCGAGACGGATGGCGCGCGACGGATCTGGACCCTGGAACCAGGCGTCGACAGACATGCTCAAGGGCCCGATCGAACGGGCGACGAAGACGGCCATGCCGGGCTCCCGGGCGAGGTCGGCGAGCGCCGGGTGGTGGCACGCGCACGGCGCATCGGGGTCGTGGAAGGCGAGCACCGCGGCGGGCGGCGCGAGGGCCAGCGCGGCGAGGAAGGCGAGGGCGATCGCCGTCGCGAGAGCGCGCGCCATCAGTGCGTCCAGCAGCCCGCCGCCGTGCGCGTGCCGAGCCGCTCGGGCTGCTCGAACCAGGCGGCTGGGAAGCTGGCCACACCGCCGTCGCCTCGCACGACGACCGACGGCCCGTCCCGCACGCGCTCCGGTGCGTCGATGGGCCCGGGATCGAGCGCGAACAGATACGTCCCCTCCGGACCCGCGCCGCCGATGGCCTCGGCTCCGGCCAGCGAGGCGCTGGTGTGCTCGCCCTGTGACTGGAAGTAGCCGATGACGAAGCGCCGGCGGACGGCGTCGAGGTCGGGGCAGACCACGACGGTCCCGGCTGTGATGGCCAACCCGTCCCGCACGCGCAGCGGCATGCGCGCGAGCTCGACCCCCTCGGCGCCCGAGGCGCCGCCCCGGACCAGCACGAGCGACAGCTCCGTGCCGTCGAAGGCGATCGCCGCCACGCCGTCCTCGAGGACCAGCGTCTGCGTCGGTTGGGCGCCGGCCAGTGCGAGCACGACTCCGCGCACAGCTCCTTCGGCGGGCAGCGCGCTCCCGGACCCCGCGGACGACGGCGGCGCCGACGACCCGCTCGCTCCGGGTCGCTCCCCGACCCAGGCGTCGAGCGCCGGTCCGAGCATGAGCGCCAGCACGACGACGAGGGCAGCGCCCGCGAAGGCCACCGGGAGCGACCGGCCGTGTGCGACGCGTGCCATGCTGGACCTCCGTGATGACGATGCGGGTCGCGCCGCGATGGCTCGGGCCGCGGTGGTGAGCCGGGCCTCGAACCGCTCTGCGCGCGCGCGCGCGTCCCGGCAGGCGCCGCAGCCCGCGAGGTGGCTCGCGTCGGGCTCTAGCTCCGGCTCGGCCGCCCGCCGCAAGTACGTGTCGCGGGCGAGCCGGCAGGAGCCGGTCACGGTGCGTCCTCCCGCCACGCCGCAGCCAGCCGGCGCCGCGTGCGCGCCACGATGGAGCGCACGTTGGTGTGCGACAGCGACAGCAGGTCGGCGATCTCGTCGAGCCGGTAGCCGTGCCCGTAGTGGAGGACGAGGATGGTCCGCTCGCGCGGCGGCAGACGCTCGACCAGCTCCCGCAGATCGAGGTCGCGTTCGCCGGAGCAGGCCCGCAGGTCACCCACGAGTCCGGTCAGGCGGGCGCGGCGGCGGTGATGCCCATAGCAGCGGTTGACCGCGATGCGCCGCAGCCAGCCCTCGAAGGCGCTGGGGTCCCGCAGCTGGTCGATCCGCGCGCGGGCCACAAGGTAGACGTCCTGCACGATGTCCTCCGCGTCAGCGGGTCCCACGAGCGAGGCGCACAGCACGACCAGCCGCTCGCGGACCGCTGCGAAGCGGTGCTCCAAGGCCTGGTCGGCGAGGGGTCGGCGGCCGGTCCGCGGGCTCGTCACCGCCTCGGCTTCGGGGTTTCGCATTGGTGGCCTATAGATGCACGGGCGTGGCGCGGTGTTGCGCCGATCGGTTGGATCCCATGGATTCGGCTTGCCGCGTAGGGTCGCTGAAAAGGTCTCGTCGCCTTCTGTAACCGTCTCTACGATGCGAGGTGCCCAATCATGCGGGGATGGACGACACCGTGACGGGGCGGAGCTGCTCCAAGCCTGAGTGCCCCACTGATGGCGATTGCCACCCACCGTTCGCCCGTCACGCGACACACGGCCCTGAGAGTCACGCCTAGCCTAGGTAGCCGCAGCGCCCGCCGGCCCCGACTCTCGGGCCGGGCCCGGTGAGGGTCAGCGACCACCGTAACCGTGCAGCGCCCAACAAAAAAAGTGCCCTTGCCACTCGGGCCGCGCCCTCGAGTTGTTCTTCGGTCAGCCGCCCAATACCGCGTCCATCCCCCGCGCCACCTGCTGCTGGCGCTGCTCCAGCACGTGCCCATAGGTGTTCGAGGTCAGCACGATGGAGCTGTGGCCGAGCAGGTTCTTGACGTCCTCCAGCGTGAAGCCTTGCGCGAGCAGGAAGGTCGCGGCGGCGTGGCGCAGGTCGTGGAAACGGATGTGCGCCAGTCCCGCCCGCTCCAGCGCCAGCGCGAATGACCGGGTGACGCGCGCCGCCTCGATCGGTGTGCCGATGGTCGTCGCGAAGACGTGTCCGGTGTCCTGCCAGCGGGAGCCTGCCACCAGCCGCTCCATCCGCTGCCGTGTCCGATGGGCACGCAGGGCGGTGACCACGACCTCGGGGAGCGACACCGACCTGCGGCTGCGGTCGGTCTTGGGCTCGAGCAGCTCGAGCTTCCCGTCCACCCGTGCCAGGGTGTGGCGAACGCGGAGCTTCGGTGCCTCGAGGTCCACGTCTACCCAGCGCAATGCCAGCAGCTCCCCTTGGCGGAGCCCCGTCGCGAGCGCCGTCACCCACAGTGCGCGGAGCCGGTCGTCGGCGGCAGCGTCGATGAGCCGGCGTGCCTGCTCCGGCGTGAGCGGCTCGATCTCGTGGCGCGGCACCCGTGGCGGGTCGACCAGCTTCGCCACGTTGCGCGAGACGAGCCCCCAGCGCTCCGCCATCCCGAGCGC
>JBBSMF010000072.1:0-6362 GCA_038233295.1 Candidatus Limnocylindrales bacterium
AGGACTCCAGTGAGAAGCCGCGCCAGCTGATGTTCGACCGTCCACTGGGATCGTTGAAGCTGAACAGGATCATGATCAGGACCGGCAGCGCCAGGTAGAGGACCGCCAGCACCACGTAGAGGGGCAGCAGCCAGCGGTCCAAGAGGCGGGCGATGTGCATCAGCTGGTGCCTCCGGTCAACTCCTCGGTGCCCACCAGCCGGGCATAGATGAAGACACTTACCAGGATCGCCGCCATCAGGATGAACGAGAGTGCCGCGCCGGTGGGGTAGTCGCTGACGCGAAGGAATCGGGCCTGGATGACGTTGCCGATCATCTGTGACTGGGGGCTACCCAGGAGATCGGCGTTGACGAAGTCCCCGACCGCCGGGATGAAAGTCAGCAGGGTGCCCGCGAAGACGCCCGGCAGCGCCAGCGGCAATGTCACGCGACGCAGGCGCTGCCACGTTCCTGCATACAGATCCTCCGCCGCTTCCTGCAGACTGGGCGGGATCTTCTCCAGCGCCACGTACAGCGGCAGGGTCATGAAGGGCAGGAAGTTGTAGGTGATACCGGCGATGACGGCGATGGGTGTGGCCGTCAGGCGGAACTCGTCGGGCAACAGGCCCAGGTCTTTGAGCGGCCCCAGGGCCAGACCTTGATCGGCGAAGATGATCCGCCACGAGAGGGTGCGCAGGAGGAAGCTGGTGAAGAAGGGGGCGATGACCAGGAAGAGCAGCAGGCTCTTGAAGCGTCCCCCCCGGAAGGCGATGAAGTACGCCAGCGGGAAGCCGATGAGGAAGGTCAGAAGTGTGGCGATGGCACCGTAGAGCAGCGACCGCAGGAAGTGGTCGCTGTACTGCGCCAGCGCCTGGGGATAGATGCCGAAGTTGAAGGTGAGCTGATAGCCCCCCTCCGCCGTCCCGGTCCAGAGGGAGACGAGGAACATCTGGAGCGTCGGGTACAGGTAGAAGATGGCCAGATAGGCGATGCCCGGCGCCAGGAGCAGGTAGGCGGTAGCGGTGGGGTGCCGGCGGAACCAGCTCACGAGCGAGGCGTCAGGACGACCGGTCAGAGACCGATGGCGTCAGCAAAGGCCTCTTCCCAGCGCTGCGCGGTGTCCAGGTCGGTGGACACGAAGGAATGCAGCTTGGCCAGCATCTCCGCCGTGGGGAAGATCAGCGTGTTCTCGGCAAGGGCCGGGTCTAGCGCCACCATCTCATCTTCGGCGCCCTTCACCGGGCAGACGTAGTTCACCCAGGCCTCGACGATGGCGGCGATCTCGGGGCGGTAGTAGAAGTCGATCCAGGCCTCCGCCTGTGCCTTGTTGACGGCGCCCTTGGGGATGCCCATGTTGTCCGTCCAGAGCATGCCGCCCTCCCGCGGCAGGACCCACTGGAAGTCCTGCTCGGGTCCCTGGTCGGGCGCCAGCAGACCCTGCACGTCGCCCGACCAGGCCATGGCCACGATGGCGTCGCCGAGTGCCATGACGTCCACGTAGCTGTTGCCCGCCAACTGACGCACCAGACCCTCGTTCACGGCCCGGGCGACCTCGGCCAGGGACTGATCGAACTGCTCCTGCGTCAGGGTCTCCGGTGCGAAACCCAGGCGCAGCGCGGACAGCCCGATGGTGTCGCGCATCTCTGACAGATAGGTCATCCGGCCTGCATAGGCCGGGTCCCAGAAGACCTCCAGGCTGTCGAGCTCCCCGGTGGCGCCGCGATCGTGACCGATGCCGGTCATGCCTGACTGCCAGGGCGCGGCGTAGAGGTTGCCCGGGTCCCACTCCCGGGTCTTGTAGGCATCGAGCAGGTTGGCCGGGTAGTTCTGGAGGCCGTTGGTGTCGATCTGCTCCAGCCAGCCGCGCGTCACCAGGCGCTGCATCATCCAGTCGGTCAGGACCACCAGGTCCCAGCCCGTCGGCTGATCGACGCCAAGGGGACCGGCCAGGTCGGCGGCATAGAAGCTCTCGTTGTCGTCGACCGCCTGCTCGTACTCGACCGTGACGCCGGTCTCCTGCGTGAAGCGCTCCAGCGTCGGGTAGCGGGGGCCCCGTTCGCGATCGATGTAGCCCACCCAGTTGGCCCAGCGGAAACTGCCGGAGACCGGCGCGCGTGTTGCCGCGATCGTGGGCTCGGCGGTGGCCGTGGCCTCGGCCGTGGCGCTGGCCGCCGCCGTCGCGCTGGCCCCGGCGGTCGCCGAGGCAGCGGGCGTTCCGGTGGCCGAGGTGGTCGGGCTGGGCCTCGCTCCGACGGCGGTGGCGCCAGACGTGGCCAGAGGGGAGGGCGAACCGGTGCCGGCGGTCCCGCACGCGGCAAGGAACGCGCTCACGCCCGTGACGGCTGTCAACTGGAGCATGCGGCGTCGCGTCACGGGCGCGGCGATGACCTGGTCCAGCGCGTCACCTCGGTCGTGCATCAAGTACCTCCTGCTCTGGCGTTCCTGGTGCGTCGGGTCCGTCCAGGAATCGGACGACGAAGGTATCAGCCGGCGACCAGGCCATGCCGACCGTGTCACCCGGCCGGTGGATCCTGTCCGCGGCTGCTCGTGCCACGTTCTGCTCGTAAACGGTCATGCTGCTGCCGCCGGTGACATCCACCAGATACTGAGTGCTCACGCCCGTGTAGCTGGCATCCCGGACGCGGCCGCGCAGGACGTTGAGTTCGGCCGGCGCAGCAGCGGGATCCATTAGACGGATCTTCTCCGGCCGGACTCCCAGCCGCACCTCCGCCCCGTCTGCCACCCCTTCGCGAGGGAGGCGCAGGGCCGTGGCACCGTCCACGCGCACGATGGCATAGGGGCCATCGGTGCCGTCGCGGCGCCCGGTCATCAGGTTGCTGACGCCCAGGAAGCCGGCCACGAACGCGGTCCGGGGCCGCTCGTAGAGTTCCTGCGGACGGCCCGACTGCTCGAACCGGCCGTGATCCATGACGGCGATGCGGTCCGACATCGTCATCGCCTCGTCCTGGTCGTGCGTCACGTAGATGAAGGTGATGCCCACTTCCTGCTGGATGCGCTTGAGCTCCAGCTGCATCTGCTTGCGCAGCTTCAGATCGAGTGCTCCCAGCGGCTCGTCCAAAAGGAGCACTGCGGGGCGGTTGATGAGAGCTCGGGCCAGGGCGACGCGCTGCGCCTGTCCGCCCGAGATCTGCCCCGGCTTGCGTTGGTCGTAGCCGCGCAGCTCCACCAGCTCCAGCATCTCTGCCACACGCCGGCGGATCTCCGCCGTGCCGACCTTCCGGCGACGCAAGCCGAAGGCCACGTTCTCGAAGATGGTCAGGTGGGGGAACAGCGCGTAGTTCTGGAAGACCGTGTTGACGTTGCGCTTGTACGGGGGCAGCCAGGTCACGTCCTGGCCCTGCAGCTCGATGAGACCACTGGTGGGCTGCTCGAAGCCGCCGATCATCCGCAGGGTCGTGGTCTTGCCGCAGCCGGACGGTCCCAAGAGGGAGAAGAACTCGCCGTCGGTGACCTCCAGGTCGATCCGGTCCACCGCGGCCAGGTCCGGCCCGAAGCGCTTCGTGACATCCACCAGTCGGACGTCGATGGCCGACACCGGCTCTGCTCCTCCTCCTGCCGCCGCGGGCCACCTGGGCGGTCGTGCCATCGGACGGTCCCGTTCACCGGCGTGGCAGTGGTGCCGACCGGGTGGGGCAGTATAGGAATGGCTTGTATCCGGTGTGGATTCGTGGGCCGACGGCACCTTCGGCGCGAGATCCGCAGCGCGGGGAAAGTCGAGCGCATCGCTAAGATATGCGCATGCTCTCTGAATCCGCCGTTTACGAGGCGCTTCGCGCCGTCCAGGAGCCCGAGCTCGGTCGGGACATCGTCACCCTCAACATGGTCAAGGACGTGGTCATCGATCCCTCCTCCAACGTGGGCCTCACCATCGAGCTGACCACGCCCGCCTGCCCCCTCAAGGAAGAGATCGAGGGCAACGTGCGCACCGCGCTGGTCGCCGTCGGAGCGCGGGAGATCGCCATCACCTGGGGTGCCATGGTCCGCCGCTCGACCCCACAGCAGCCGCAGCAACTGGTGCCGGGGGTCAAGAACATCCTGGCCGTGGCCTCGGGCAAGGGTGGCGTGGGTAAATCCACCGTGAGCGCCAACTTGGCCGTGGCGCTGGCCATGGACGGCGCGTCCGTGGGCCTTCTCGACGCCGACATCACGGGCCCCAACATCCCGCTCATGATGGGCATCGAGGGTGCTCCGGTGGCCAGCCCAGAAGGCAAGATCAGCCCGCTCGAGCGCTACGGCGTGAAGGTCATCAGCATCCAGTTCTTCGTGCCTGAAGGGCAGCCCATCGTCTGGCGCGGCCCGCTGGTGGGCGGTGCCATCCAGCAGTTCCTGCGGGATGTCGACTGGGGAGACCTGGACTACCTGGTCATCGACCTGCCGCCCGGCACCTCCGACGCGCAGCTGACGCTGGCCCAGGCCGTGCCCATCAGCGGCTCCCTCCTGGTGACCACGCCGCAGGACGTTGCGGTACAGGACGTGACCAAGGCCCTGGCCATGTTCCGCCGCATGAGCGT
This sequence comes from Candidatus Limnocylindrales bacterium, assembly GCA_038233295.1. Taxonomy (GTDB): domain Bacteria; phylum Chloroflexota; class Limnocylindria; order Limnocylindrales; family CSP1-4; genus Palsa-1032. The sequence continues at coordinate 4,511 of JBBSMF010000072.1, forward strand.
GCCCGTGATGGGCGTGGTGGAGAACATGAGTGGCTTCGTCTGCCCGCACTGTGGCGAGGCGACGGAGATCTTCGGACGTGGCGGCGGCGAGGCCTTCGCGCGTCGCAATGAGCTGGAGTACTTCGGAGGCATCCCGCTTGACGTGCGCGTGCGCCAGGGCGGCGACGCGGGCGTACCGGCGGTGGCCCAACGCGACCCAGGCGTCGCGGCGGACGTGTTGCGCGAGCTGGCCCGCACGGTCGCGGCGCGCATGAGCGTCCGCGCGGCTCGACAGGCTCCCGTGCTTTCGATGAGCTAGGCCACACTCCCGATGCCCGACTGGATACTCGGCAGCCTCGACGGTCTCCTGCGCACGGTCGTGGTGGGACTCTTGGCGTACGTCGCGCTGATCGGCACGCTGCGCATCTCCGGCAAGCGGACGCTGGCCAAGCTTAACGCATTCGACCTCGTGGTCACGGTCGCCTTCGGCTCGGTCCTGGCGACCGCGTTGCTCTCTCCGGATGTGTCCCTGTTGAGCGGTGCGACGGCGATCGTGCTCCTGGCACTGGTCCAGTTCCTCGTCAGCTGGACCGCGATGCGCTCCGAGCGCGTGGAGCGCGCGATCAAGAACGAGCCGGCGCTGCTGGTCCTGCGCGGCCAGGTGCTCCACGACGCGTTGCAGCGGGAGCGGATCCAGCAGTCAGAGATCTACCAGGTCCTCCGCAACCAGGGCATCGCTCGCGTCGAGGATGCCGGCGCCGTCGTGCTGGAGACCGACGGATCGCTCAGCGTCTTGGCAGAAGCCCCGGTGGCAGGCGCTGGCACCCTGACAGGGTTGGAGCCGACGTCCAGTGGACGGCCCTGACTTCTAACCAGGACGCAGTCGAGGGCCCCGTCTGCCGAAGTCGAGGGTCACGGGCCGGCCACGAACGCATCACTCCCTCAACAGTCGCCACAGCTCGGCGCAGGCCAGGAGCGCCGCGCGCCGCCGTCCCTCATCGCCACCCAGGAACGCGGTGCGCACCACCTGGGACACCTCCCGATCGCCGAGTGCGGTGGCGATGCTCACGGCGGTGTCGCCGTAACGCTCGCGCGCCCTCAGCGCCAGCCCGATGTCCGCTGCAGCGGCGTTGCGAACCCGGAGAGCCTCGAGGCGAAGATCGCGCGGCCGGCCTTCTCGGCTGCCGCCGGCCCCTCGTTCGGCACCGGGCAGGACCTCGCCCCGCACGAACCACGGCACCGGACCCAGCAGCGCGGCCAGCTGACCGCCAGTGCCGGCCTCCACGACGGCCACCGAGCGGCCGGCCAACCGAGCGGCCAGCACATCCGGCCAGGTCGTATCGCCATGCGCGAAGATCCAGCGCTCCAGCCTGGGCTGAAGAAGCGCCGCCATTGCCGCCACGCGCTCACCCGCACCCGACCCAACGGCGCTGATGCGCACATCCACGGCATCGGGCCGGGCGTACGTGGCGACCTCCGGATCGGGTGCGCGCAGGATGGCTTCGCCGATGAGGTCCGCGAGGGCGGACTCGCCGATGCCCGACAGGCGTAGCGTCTCGGCCGCCGACTCCTGTCCCAGGCCGCGCGACTCGAGACGGGGCAGCACCGCCGCGCGCCACATCGGCCACATCTCGCGAGGCGGGCCGGGCATGGCCACGATCACGTGCGCCCCGTCAGGCTCGACCCACCACCCGGGGGCCGTGCCCTGGCCGTTGGACAGCGCCACCGCACCGGGGATCAGCCAGGCCTGCTTCAGGTTGGCCTCGGCCATGGGCAGGCCGCGTCGCTCGAACAGGTCGCGCAGCCAGTGCTCGAGGGCGGGATCCACGGTGGCTGTCGCGCCGCAGGCCGCTGCGATCGCCTCGCGCGTCAG
>JBBSMF010000073.1:0-6307 GCA_038233295.1 Candidatus Limnocylindrales bacterium
AGCAGCTCGCGCGTGACGAAGGGCATGGAACGTTCCACCTCGAGGCGGACGACCTTGCCGAAGCGGCGCTTCCGGAGCTCCTCCTCGATGGCCAGCAGAAGGTCGTCCGCCTCGTCCTCCTCAAGGGACAGGTCGGCGTTGCGGGTGACCCGGAAGAGATGGTGCTCCAGGACCTCCATGCCCGGGAACAGCGCATCCAGATTGGCGGCGATGATCTGCTCCAGCAATAGGTACGTCCGAGATCCCACCTCCCAGAGTCGCGGCAGGACGGGTGGCACCTTGATGCGGGCGAAGCGCCGCTCACCGGTCTCCGGGTCACGGACGGTGACCGCCAGCGAGAGCGACAGGTCGCTGATGTAGGGGAAGGGGTGTCCTGGGTCGACGGCCAGAGGGGTGAGCACGGGAAAGATCTCGTCCAGGAAGCGCTGGCGCAGCTCGCCCTGGCGCTCGGGCCGCTCGTCGTAGGCCGCGATGCGGATGTCTTCCTCGCTGAGGCGATCACGGATGGTCGCGAACGTCCGCGAGTGCTGCTCGATGAGCGGCAGCAGGCGCGTGCGGATCCTCTCCAGGACCTCCGAGGCGGAGAGCCCATCTGGCGAGGGTGATGAGTGGCCGGCGGCCACCTGCTGCTTGAGGCCCGCCACGCGGACCTGGAAGAACTCATCCAGGTTGAGTGCGAAGATGGCCAGGAAACGCGTCCGCTCCAGCAGGGGGTTGCGATCGTCGCGTGCCTCGTGGAGGACGCGGGCGTTGAAATCCAGCCACGCCAGGTCCCGGTTCACGTAGGGCAGGTCGCGCACCACTCGCGGCGTGCTGCGGCGCGTCGCGACCGACTGACGGATGGCGGTCACTGGGATGGGGACTCCTCCGGGGAGGCCGATTCTACCTGTCCTCTGGACGAGCCCGGCCGGTGATCCTGAGGCGGCTCCAGCCACACGAGCGAGACGCCCTTCTGCTCGATGTCGTGCCGTACCACGCGAGGTCCGGGGACGGGCTCTTCGAGGTTTACGAGCGATCGGCAGCGATGACGTTCCCACTCTCGGGCATGATCTCGTTGGTGGTCACTGACTGAGCTCGCCTGCGAGTGCTACGTCACGGTGCGCAGCGAGCTGACGCGGTTTGCGAGCGCCTGAAAGGCTCGTCCTACTCGGTCAGCGCACTGTTCGCTTGTCGCGTAGTGGTCGGCCCTCAGGCAGGGGCAGCTCAAGGATCTTTCTGCGGAGCTGTTCCTCGGCATCGAGGAGCGCCATCTTCTCCCCGCTACCAGGGGGCGCCACCCTCCGCTGGTGCTCTACCGCTCGCAGGTCACGGATGACGGCTATCAGCTCATGCTCCGGAGATGCACTTCGTTCGCTGTCCACCGGAGGACGATAGACGGTGATCAGCGGCTGTCCACGGCGGATGGTATTTGGAACCTTTCAAAGGCATCCCAGCTCGGTACTTCTCAGAACGTGGTCAGTCCGCTTCCGTACCAACCGTCAGCCCAGTCGGTGCGTACCGTGTGAGTCGGATCCCCGACGCGCGGTGTCCTCCGGGCAGGGGCATTCATCGCGCAGCCGCTGGAAGGTGTAGAAGCCGGTGTGGTGCCCGTCTGCCCAGGTGGGTGCCACCGCGTACTGGCCCACCAGCGACATGTCCGTGAGCTGCGTCTGTGCCTCGGTCAGGGTGGGCGCTGAGTCCAACCAGCCCGGCATGCCCGCCTCGCCCCGGCAGAAAGCACAGGGGCAGAGCCAGCGCAGGGTGACGAAGTCGTAGCGAGTGGCGTGCCCGTCGGCCCAATCGATCTCCAGCACAGCGGCAGCGCGATCCGCATGGATGCGGACCGGGGTGAGGTACTCCCCGCCGGCGGTATAGCTGGACCTGGCTGCGTGGCTCATGGCGTCGAGGGTAAGTGTAGGACGGCCGGCTGCCGCCGTCGCATCGTGTCCTTAGTCCCGACACGGGACTAGACTGGCGGCCATCCTGCCCGGTGCTCCACACACGGCACCGCACCTTCCGCCCCTTCTGACGGCCAAATCACTCGAGAGGTCCCCATGTCCCGAGCCCCGCGCGCTGACGACCTGTACGCCCTTCGTGTCCCGGTCGAGGTGCGGCTCTCGCCCGACGGCGGCAGCGTCGTCTACTGCCTCAAGGAGACCGCGCCGGACAAGGACGGCTATCGCCAGTCGCTCTGGCTGGTGCCGGCAGACGGTTCGTCACCCGCGCGGCAGCTGACCCTTGGCCGGAAGAAGGACACTTCGCCGCGCTGGAGCCCCGATGGTCGAGCGCTGGCATTCCTATCCGACCGTGGTGCCGTGCTCGAAGCAGGTGGCGCCAGCGACCGGCCCAAGCCCGCGGAAGACGACGAGAAGTCGAAGCCGGGCGGCACCCAGGTCTGGTTGCTGCCGATGGACAGCGGCGAGGCGCGACAGCTGACTCGCCTGCCGGAGGATGTCGGCGGCCTGTCCTGGAGCCCTGACGGGGAGCGGCTATGCGTCGTGTCAGCGGCCACGGAGGCGGAACCGAAGCCGAAGCGTCGCAAGCCCGGCGATCCGCCGGAGCGGGACGCGCGGATCATCGACCGTCTCCAGTACATGCTCAACGGCGAGGGCTTCATCTACGACAAGGCGCCCAACCTGTGGATCGTGGAGCTGGCCGGCGGTGCTACCCGGCGGCTGACCTCCGGCTCCAGCCGGGACGAGGACCCGCAGTGGAGCCCGGACGGCAAGCGCATCTGCTTCGTCTCCGACCGCCATGCGGATGCGGACCTGACCTGGCGCTCGGACCTGTACCTGATCGATGCCGGCGGCGGCGACATCGAGCGCGTCACCGGCGGTCGGGGCGACCGGAACTTCGGCTTGCCTGCCTGGAGCCCGGATGGTCGATGGATCGCCTGCATCGGGAACAGGCTGCCTGTGGGAGGCGGCTCTCGGGACGACGTGTGGCGCTTTCGGTCGCAGCCCGAGCAGGAGGGCGAGAACCTCAGCGGCGAGAGCGATCTGGGCGTGTCGGCCGCTCTGGGCAGCGACCTTGCGGGTACGCCCAGTCCCCACATCTTCTGGGCGGCTGATGGCGGCTCCCTCCTCTTCGCCGCTCCCGTGGAAGGGAGCTACGAGCTGTGGCGCGTGGCGACGGCCGATCGTCGGGTGGAGCGGCTCACGGAGGGGGCGCACGCCATCACGCGGCCGCACGCGGTCTCGATGAAGGACGGGATGAGGGTGGCGGCCGTACGCGTCTCCGGCCAGGAAGCGCCGGACGTGGTGGTCATCGACGTGCGCGCCATGAGCTCGCGCCGGCCAGCGCCTGCGGAACCACGCCAGCTAACTGACCTGATGGGCGAGGCGTGGGCAGATGTCGGGATCGTACGGCCGGTCACGCGCCGGCACGAGGTCGATGGCCGGCGTATCCAGGGCTGGTTCCTGGAGGCGCCACGCCGCGATGGGCAGGCCGCACCCCTGGTGGTGGAGATCCACGGCGGACCTTCCACGCTCTACGGCTGGTCCATGTTCTGGGAGTGGCAGGTCATGGTCGGGCAGGGCATGAGCGTCTATGCCTGCAATCCGCGCGGCTCGCAGGGCTATGGACAGGACTTCAATCACGCCAACTTCCGCGATTGGGGCGATGGGCCGATGCGCGACGTGATGGGCGGCGTGGACTCGCTCATCGCCGACGGGTTGGCCGATCCGGACCGGCTGGGAGTGACCGGAGGCTCGTACGGAGGCTACCTGACCTCCTGGATCGTGGGCCATTCCGACCGCTTCAAGGCGGCCGTGACCTGTCGATCGGTGAACGACATGGCCGGTGAGATGCTCAGCGGAGACATCGCCGGTCCGCTCTTCGGCAAGTACGAGTACGGCAAGAATCCCTGGGAGGACCCGGACATCTACCGGCTCCATTCGCCGCTGACCTACGCCGAGGACATCCACACGCCGTTGCTCATCCAACATGCGGAGGAGGACCTGCGCTGCCCTATCACGCAGGCCGAGCAGCTGTTCACGGTCCTGCGATCGTTGAAGCGAACGGTGCGCTTCATGCGAGTGCCGCACGAGTCGCACGAGTTGACGCGCAGCGGTGCGCCGTTCCGGCGCGTCGAGAACATCGAGCGCATCAGTGGCTGGTTCCGGCACTTCCTGATCGAAGGCAAGCGCGGGCTGCCGCCCGCCTGATCGAGGCTCCGCGTGCCTTCGATCGAGCGTTCTGCTCCTGCCTCGCGCGTGGGCGCCGCCGTGGACGTCGGGTCGAACAGCATCCACCTACTCGTGGGCCTGGTGGGGCCGGGTGGCATCCAGCCGCTGGTCGATGAGAGCGATCTGCTGGGCCTGGGCGATGTCGTGGATATAGAGGGGCACATCCCCGATGCGTCGCGGGACGCCATCGTCCGGACGCTGGAGCGGTACGCGACGACGGCGGCGGCGAGGGGCGCGGAGGACATCACCTTCGTCGCGACGGAGCCGCTGCGTCGGGCCACGAACGGGGCCGAGGTACTGGAGCACGTCCTGTCTGCCACCGGCCGCCCGTTGCATGTCCTCAGCCACGAGGCCGAGGCGCAGCTGACGCTCCTCGGCGTGACCGGTGGGGCACAGGGAGCGGGTGCGCTGATGGTCGTGGATATCGGTGGTGGCTCGACGGAGATCATCCTCGCCGACTGCGAGTCGGCCGGAGTGCTGGTGGGCGTCCTCGCCACAGGCTCATCGCGCTTGACCAAGACCCTGGTGAGGCATGACCCGCCAACATGGTTCGAGATCAACGCGCTGCGTGCGGAGAGCCGACGCCTGGTAAAGGCACTCCCGGGCGTGCTCCTCACGGCCCGCTCGCCGCGCTGCGTGATGGTCGGCGGGACAGCCTCCAACCTCGTGAAGCTTCTGCCTCCGGCCGTGGGGGGCACACCCGCCGCTGGGGGCCTTCGGACCATCGAGCTGGTCGACCTGCCCGCCTGTTTCGACCTGCTCTCCCGAGAACCCGCGGATGCGCTGGTGACGCGCTTCGCCGTCAATCGCCGGCGTGCCGGGCAACTGACGGCAGGCGGCGCGCTAGTGGAGGCACTGATGGCCCGCTTCGGAGTCGATCAAGCGGAGATCTCCGGCGCGAGCCTTCGGGAGGGAGCCATCCTCGCGGTCGCCGAGGCCGGCGATCCGTGGCCGTCCTGGCTTGGATGAGACCGTGCCTCGTGGCCGAGCGGGGCATGGCGTGCGATCGGCGCGGTAGCGCTACGGCTGGCGCGCGGCGCACTGACAGTCCGGATCCCACCCACACTGGCATCCGGGGCGCTTGCTAGGCACAAGGGCTCCTTACGGACGCGGAAGGGACGCAGATCTAACGGCGCGTCCGTCTCCAGGACCTGATTCGAGCGTGATCGTGGACGGCTCCCGCGTGGTTGCGGACTGCGCCGACCATCGTTGTGGTTTGCTAGACCTTGATATGTCAGCCTGGCTGGAATCGATCGGGATAAGCATCGCGGCGGCTACCATATCCAAAGGCACGCGTGGACGTTCGTCGCATCACCTCGCTTCGGCTTCGGCGAGCCAGCGCTGGAGGTCCCGGAAGGTACCCGGGATCCGGTAGTGGCGGCGGCGGCGGCCCTCCGGTAGCGTCTGGATCAGGCCCGCGTCGCGAAGCACGGTGAGATGTTTCATCACCGCCCACCGGGTCAACCGCGGGGCGGCTGCAGCCAGCTCCGTGGTCGTGGCGCCCGGCGCCAGGGCCAGTAGTCCCAAGAGCTGGCGGCGCGTCGGGTCAGCCAGGGCGTGGCAGACCCCCGAGAGAGAGTCGTGCGCGGGGCGGCTCATCGTGACCGGAGGGTCACATGACGCCAGCCTCCACGTCAAGTTGTTGGCCTCATCGCGCCGCACGGGATAGGATGGCGAGATGAGCACCATCATCGAGCGCACTGACCGCGACGCCAAGGACGCGGCACGAGCGGACGCATCGGCTCTGGTCAGCGCCTGGGCGGGCCGCGGCGAGCCCATCGGTGCGCTGGTCGACCGTGCGGGCGGGGTCGATCAGGTCGGGGTGGTCGAACGAGTGGAGAGCCTCAAGAAGCGCTCGATCAAGCGCGAGTCCAAGCTCTGGGCGCTGGACCTGGCCATCCGGATGATGGATCTGACCACGCTCGAGGGGAAGGACACGGAGGGCAAGGTGCGGGCGCTGTGTGCCAAGGGCATGCGGCCCGACCCGAGCGATCCGTCCATCCCGCACGTGGCCGCCATCTGCATCTACCCCTCGCTCATCACCGTGGCCACGCAGGCGCTCAAGGGCAGCGGCGTCAAGGTCGCCAGCGTGGCCACCGGCTTCCCCTCGGGCCAGACCTTCGCGGACATCAAGATCGCCG
>JBBSMF010000074.1:0-6302 GCA_038233295.1 Candidatus Limnocylindrales bacterium
ACACGCTGGCTCGCCCTGTCGGCGGTCGGCTCATTGCTTGCTGCCGCCTGTGCGGGTGGCGGCGGCGGAACCGCCGCGCCGAGCGCTCCGGCTGGTGGCGGTAGTGACGTTACCCCCGCGGCCAGCGCTCCCGGCGGCGACGGTGGTAGCCCCGCGCCCAGCGCTCCCGGCGGTTCGCCGGGTGCCTCGGGTCCGGCCGCCACCGGGGAGATCGGTGGCACCGTGAGCGTCATCGGCACCTGGGGCGGCGACGAGGAGGCGGCCTTCCGCGAGATGGTCGCGCCGTTCGAAGCCGAGACCGGTGTCACCGTCGAGTACACCGGCACCCGCGACCTGAACGCTGTGCTGACGACCGGCGTCGCCTCGGGCATCCTGCCCGACCTGGCCGGCCTGCCCGGTCCCGGCCAGATGGCCGAGTTCGCCGATCGAGGCGCACTGGTCGACCTGGGTACGGTGCTCGACGTGGACCAGTACACCGAGCAGACGGCACCCGCCTTCGTGGAGCTGGGCACTGTCGACGGACAGCTATCTGGCGTTTTCATCAAGAGCGCTGTGAAGGGCTTCATCTGGTATGACGTCGATCAGTTCTCCGGCGAAGCGCCGGCGACCTGGGAGGACCTGCAGGCTCTGCCCAATGATCCGGCGGACTCCAAGTGGTGCGTCGCGGTCGAGTCGGATGCCGCTTCGGGCTGGCCCGGCACCGACTGGATCGAGGACTTCGTCCTGCGCCAATCCGGCCCCGAGGTCTACGATGCCTGGGTGGCTGGCGAACAGCCTTGGACCTCGCCCGAGATCCGGGGTGCCTTCGAAGCCTTCGGTGAGGTCGTCGATAACTCCTTCGGCGGCCCGGACTACATCCTCAATACGTTCTTCGGTAAAGGCGGCAACCCGCTCTTCGAAGAACCGCCGGGGTGTCTCTTCCATCACCAGGCGAGCTTCATCACCAGCTTCTTCCAGGAGCAGGGTGGCGCGGCGCCCGAGGACTACGACTTCTTTCCCTTCCCCGACATCAACCCTGAGTTCGCGGGCGCCCTGACGGGCGCGGGCGACCTCTTCGGGATGTTCAACGACACCCCGCAGTCACGAGCGCTGATGAATTACCTGGTCACTCCAGAGGCTCAGCAGATTTGGGTCGACATCGGCGGGGCCCTGTCGGGCAACCGTGAAGTGACGGAATACCCGGACGAGATCAGCCAGCGCTCAGCCGAGGCGCTGGTCAATGCGGAGATCTTCCGCTTCGACGCCTCTGACCTGATGCCCGAGGCGATGAACAACGCCTTCTGGAGCGGCATCTTGCAGTACGTTCAGACGCCAGGCGATCTGGACCGGATCCTGGGCGAGCTCGACGCGACCCGGGAGAGTGCCTACGAGCAGTAGTCCCCACGATCCGCGACGGAGGGTTGGCTGGACCAGCCCTTCGTCGCTACTCATCAGTCCTCGTAGGGAGGGTGCATGAGCGATCTGGTGATGGCCGCCGCCGTGGTGGTCGGGATCCCGGCAGCGTTGGTCGGCTACATCCTGGGCGTCGAGTTCGTGCTCCGGATCTTTCCGCAGCAGCGTCGCTCCAAGGTCAGGCCCTGGCTATGGATCCTGCCCGCGGGGCTGTTCGTCTTCGTCTTCCTGATCTATCCCGCGATCGGCACCCTGATCGATTCCTTCAAGGACCGGCGATCGGAGGATTTCGTCGGCCTGGCGAACTACGAGTACGTCTTCACCAACCGTGACGTGATCGGTGCCATCGGCAACAACGTCCTGTGGCTCATCCTCTTCACCGCGTTGACCGTCGGCTTCGGGCTGATAATCGCCATCCTGCTGGACCGGGTCCGCTATGAGTCGGCGGCCAAGTCAGTGATCTTCCTGCCCATGGCCATCAGCTTCGTGGCGGCGGGTGTCATCTGGAGCGTCGTCTACGCCTACGACCCGCCGGGATCCTCACAGACCGGGCCGCTGAATGCGATCGTCACGGGGCTCGGCGGGAACCCTGTGTCGTGGCTGCGGAACGGCTCGACGGGGACGTACGCGCTCATCATCATCGGCGTCTGGATGTGGACCGGCTTCTGCATGGTCATCCTTTCGGCCGGCCTGAAGGGCATCAGCGTCGAGCTCCTGGAGGCGGCACGAGTGGACGGGGCCAATGAGTGGCATGTCTTCCGGCACATCATCCTGCCGCTGCTCATGCCCACCATCGCGGTGGTTTCGACCACCATGATCATCATCGCCCTGAAGGCTTTCGACATCGTGTACGTCACGACGAACGGCAACTTCGGCACGGACGTGCTGGCCAACCGGATGTACAACGAACTCTTCAACTTCAGCCAGTTCGGTCGCGCTGCGGCCATCGCCATCGTGCTGATGCTGGCCATCGCGCCCATCCTCGTGGCCAACGTGCGCCGCTTCCGCGAGCAGGAGGCCATCCGATGACGGGTGCCGGAAGTCCCGGAACCATGGTCCCTCCCGTCACACAGGGAGGGCGGCCCATAGGACAGATCCGCTCCGGCCCGCAGCGGAGCCGGGCACCGCGGCCACGGGTCATGATCCACCTGGTCATCCTCGCGATGATGGCCGTCTGGCTGCTGCCCACGGCCGGGCTGCTCATCAACTCGTTTCGGACCGCGGCCGACTCCTCGGCCACGGGCTGGTGGACGGCCCTCTTGCCGCCTTACGAATTCACGCTGGACAACTACGCGGCCGTGCTCAACCAGAGCGGGCTGGCCGACGCCTTCATCAACAGCCTGTTCATCTCCATCCCGGCCACGATCATCCCGGTCGTGGTGGCTGCCTTCGCGGCCTACGCCTTCGCGTGGATGGACTTCCCCTACAAGAACGCGCTGTTCGTGGTGGTCATCGGCCTGCTCGTGATCCCGCTCCAGTTGACGCTCATCCCGGTCCTGCGACTCTTCGCCACCTTCGGCATCGCCGGCGAGTTCCTGGCCGTCTGGCTCGCCCACACGGGTTACGGGCTGCCCTTCGCCCTCTACCTCCTGCGCAACTACATGGGTGGTTTGCCCAAGGAGGTCTTCGAGTCGGCGGCCATCGATGGCGCCAGTCCGGCCACCGCCTTCTTCCGACTGGCCTTGCCCATGAGCGTGCCGGCCATCGCTTCGCTGGCCATCTTCCAGTTCCTGTGGACCTGGAACGACCTGCTCGTCTCGCTCATCTACATCGGCTTCAACATCGAGAACCAGCCGCTCACTCTCAAGGTGGCTAACCTGGTCAACTCGCAGGGCGGCGGCATCCATTTGCTTACCGCGGCGGCGTTCGTGACCATGATCCTGCCCCTCATCGTGTTCTTCGGGCTCCAGCGATTCTTCGTCAGGGGCATAACGGGCGGCGCCGTCAAGGGCTGACCATGACGCAGACGATACGACCCTCGGAGGACACTTCGGCGGAGCGTCATGCTCCCCGCGACGATGTCCCGACGTTCGGCGACTTCATCGGCGGCGAGTGGCGCCCCAGCGTCACTGGCCGCCTCTTCGACTCGGTCGATCCGGCCGACACGCGGCAGGTGATCGGCCGCTTCCAGCGGTCGGATGCGGCAGACGTCGCGGAAGCGGTGCGCGCCGCGGAAATGGCTCTGCCGGCCTGGCGCGCGACGCCAGCGCCCAAGCGCGGCGAGAGCCTCTATGCCTTCGGGGCGCTCATGGCACAGCACAAGGAGCGTCTGTCGCGGGCCATGACCCGGGAGATGGGCAAGGTCCTGGCGGAGGCACGCGGCGATGTCCAGGAGGGCATCGACATCGCGTACCTGATGGCTGGGGAGGGGCGTCGGATGTTCGGCGACACCGTGCCCTCCGAGCTGCCCGACAAGTGGGCCATGAGCATCCGCCAGCCCATCGGCGTGGCGGGCATCATCACGCCCTGGAACTTCCCCATGGCCATCCCCTGCTGGAAGATGATGCCGGCGCTGGTGACGGGCAACACGGTCGTGCTCAAGCCGGCCACAGACACGCCGCATTGCGCCGTCCTGCTGGTGGAGCTGATGGCCGAGGCCGGCTTTCCGCCCGGCACCGTCAACCTCGTGACGGGCACCGGCGAGGAAGTGGGGATGCCGCTCGTGGAGAGCCCGGACGTGCCCGTCATCTCCTTCACCGGCTCGAACGACACGGGGCGGCGCATCGCGGAGGCGGCGGCCCAGCGCCTGAAGCGAGTCTCGCTGGAGCTGGGCGGCAAGAACGGCATCGTGGTGATGGACGACGCCGATCTCGATCTCGCCGTGGAGGGCATCCTCTGGTCCGCCTTCGGCACGACCGGCCAACGCTGCACGGCCTGTTCGCGCGTGATAGTGCATCAGGCCGTGGCCGACCGGCTGGTGCAGACACTGGCCGAGCGAACGGAGGCTCTGCGCCTGGGCGCCGGATCCGATCCGGCCACCGACGTCGGTCCCCTCATCAACCGCGGAGCGATGGAGCGCGTGGGCAGCTACGCCGACCTGGCACGGGACGAGGCCCGGGTGGTCGTGGACGGCGGACCGGCTACCGACCGACCCGGTCTGGAGCACGGGCACTTCTTCGCGCCTACCGTGGTCGACGGAGTGCGGCCCATGGACCGGCTGGCGCAGGAGGAGATCTTCGGGCCGCTGCTATCCGTGATCAGGGTGAACGGCTACGAGGCGGCCGTCACGGCGCTCAACCAGACCCGCTACGGGCTCTCGTCGAGCATCTACACGCGCGACACGAACACCGCTTTCCGGGCCATGCGCGACTTCGAGACGGGCATCGTCTACGTCAATGCCGGAACCATCGGGGCGGAGACGCACCTGCCCTTCGGTGGTTGGAAGGGTACCGGCAACGGTCATCGCGAAGCGGGCCACGTGGCGCTCGATACGTACACCGAGTGGAAGTCGATCTACGTCGATTACAGCGGCCGCCTCCAGCGGGCTCAGATCGACAACCAGAAGGGCGACACCTAGGTGACGGGGGAGGGAACGCAGCCCATCACGCAGGACGAGGCGATCGCCCGGGTAGTCGAATCGGCCGAGCGCATGGGCGTTCAGCTCGACGAGGGCGAGGCTGCCGAGTGGATCGCCGCCATGGCCGCCGAGGTCACTGGCGGCGATGTCGTGCTGGACGTCGGCAGCGGGGTGTATGGCCACCGGGTGTCGATGCTCGACTTCAAGCCGGAGGATCTGGCCCACTTCCGCAAGGTCGCCGCTGTGGTGGGCCTCGAGGACCGTCCGGGAGTGGCTACCGCGCTGGCCCTCTCGGGATCGGCCGCGCAGAGCAAGATCCACGAGTATCCCGCCGACGCCGACTTCTTCGAGCGCGTCCACATCAAGGCGCCCACCCGCGAGGAGGCCTGCACGCTGCTGGCCGAGGTCATCCGGGACAAGGCGCTGGCCACGTTCCGCGGCCCGGTGCATCGGTTGTGCGAGGTGACCTTCGGGACCTGGCACGAGTCAGGCACCGTGGGCGGCAAGCAGGTCAAGAAGGGCAGCCCCATCCGCTGGGAGCCGGCCGCGGTGCAGGCCGGTCGTTTGGAGCTGCAGCTCGCCGAGGGCGGGACGCGGCAGGTGACCTGGCAGGAGGCCGCCACCGATCCGGGCTGGTGCAAGCTGGACTGGGTGGTCGCCGACGAGGTGCGGGGCCGGCTGGCCAACGCGTCGAACGTGCTCGACCCCACCTGGGAGGACCCCGAGGGCACGATCGTCCCGCTCGATGGCTACCTGGATCCGTACTTCCAGGAGGTCTACCTAGAGGCCGAGTCCATCCCGCTCTTCTCGCGCCTGGTCAAGGAGCTGACCGGCGACGCGGTGGACGGTTACGTGGACCAGTTGGAGCAGGAGGTTTGGAAGTACACCGTCAAGGACGCGAACTATGGCAAGGCCGCGCGGCGGCTGTACAACGTCTTCCGGTTGACCGGCCGCTATCACGAAGCCGCCTACCTGCGCGAGCTCTTCGATGACCAGGTGACCGTGATGTACCAGGTCGCGGCCCTGGTGCGCACCCTGGACGAAGCCACTGAGGAGGGCTCGCAGTTCGATCCCGAGATGGTCGTGGGTCAGACCGACCAGCTCATCATGTCCGCCATCAAGGCCTTGGAGGGCGAGGCCGAGTCGACCATCGTGGGGCATCTGCTGAGGCTGCGCGACAGCCTTTCGGACCGGGGCGACCAGGAGACGCGTGAGCGCGATATCGAGGGCGTCCGCGCGGCGGCGATGATGGCCGTCAACGACTACTTCCGCGACCGGATGACCGCCATGCCCGGCATCAAGAGCTACCTCGAAGAGATCGCCGCCCGCCTATCCTGACCCGCCGTGCGCCCGGTTCGTGCGCCCGATCCGTGCGCCGACCCCGTGCGCCGAC
>JBBSMF010000075.1:0-6261 GCA_038233295.1 Candidatus Limnocylindrales bacterium
GCCAGCGCTGGAGCCTCGCCCACGTGCCGCCGGCAGCCACCGACGCTCGCCACATGGTCTTGGGTGGTCGTTCCATCTGCCGAAAGGCGTGCGGGATCCGCGTATGTCAGGAAGGCCTCGCCGCGCGATCGGCTTAGGCGACTGTGGTGCGCGCGTGTCAGGCAGATCCGCTTCGCGGGCGGAGAAGCCAGCGCAGGGGCGGCATCGGGGGCAGCGGCCGCATCAGGCGCACCGGCCACATTCTAGCCGTACGATCAGCAGCGATGGCTCCTGCGCCCACGTCATCTGTCGTGCGCCCGCGACCGTCGTCCTCGTGTTGACAAGGCTGAGACGGCGTGCCTACACTCCGCCCCGGCGCCGGAACCGTGCGCCTCTCAAGAGGAGTCATTCAGCCAGATGATCGATGTCCGCCGCTCCAGCGCCGCAGCCACCGTGCTGCGGACGGGCGCGCCCGTCGGCGCCCCGGACACGGGAGATCTGCGCCCTTCGTGACACCGCGACGACGCTAGAAGCGTCAGACCGTTGAGCCGGAGGGCCTGATCGGGCCCCCCGGCTTTTTTGTTGCCTCGCGCCGGTGTCGTGCGAGGGACGTGAGGAAGCCGGCCTCCCATGGGACCCGCCATCGCCAGTCACCACGTCCCACCACAGGAGCACGACCCATGGCCATCTACATCGAGCCACAGCGGCCCGACGCCGCCGCGGTCGAGCCTGCCCTGCGCACCGGCCGCCAGCGACCCCAGCCCTCCGACGCCTTGCCGGCCCTCCTGGTCGACCACGTCACCAAGCGCTTCGTGGTCGGGCGCAAGAAGAAGCCGGTCACGGCCGTGGATGACGTCTCGCTGCGCATCGAGCGTGGTGAGGTCTACGGCATCCTCGGTGCCAACGGTGGTGGCAAGTCCACGCTCATCCGCCTCGTCTCGACCCTGCTGACCCTGGACACTGGACGTGTCGAGGTCTTCGGCAAGGACATCGAGCGCAACGAGATGGCGGTCAAGCAGATGATCAACCGGGTCTCCGTCGACGCCGCCTTCTTCAAGAAGCTCTCGCCCATGGAGAACCTCATCTACGCCGCCCGGCTCTATGGCCTCGACGCGGGCATCGCCCGCGGATAGGTCGTGACCATCTTGGCCCGGCTGGGCATCAAGGAGTCGCGCCTCTCGCGGCCCCTGGAGCAGATGAGCCGGGGCATGCAACAGAAGGTGGCCATCGCCAGGTCCATCCTGACGAGCCCCACCCTGCTGCTCCTGGATGAGCCGACCACCGGGCTCGATCCGCGTTCGAAGCTCGACGTGCAGACCTTCATCGAGGAGCTGCGCGACAGCCACGACGCGACCATCGTGCTGACCACCCACGACCTGGCCGAGGCAGAGCGCCTTTGCGACCGCATCGGCGTCCTCAACGACGGCCGCTTGATCGTGGAGGGCACCCCCGACAAGCTCAAGCGCCTGGTCGAACGCGACCACGGCCAGCCACCAACGCTACAGGCCGCCTTCATGACCTACACCGGTCGCTCGCTGGACGACGACGTCGAGGAGGAGACCTCCGATGACGACTGAAGTCCCCGGGCGACTCCGATGACGACTGACGCCGCGACGCGACACCGATCGAACAAGAACCCGACAGAAAGGAGGTGAGAACGCCATGAACAACCTGCAGATCGAGCAGCGCTTCGCCCGCGAGCGTCGCCAGCGCGATATCCAGCGAGTCCGCCAGGAACGCCTGGCGCGACGCTCGGACATCCGCCGGCCGCGTCCACCGGTGCGCCGCGCGGTCGGTCGCTCCCTGGTCCGGCTGGGCAGCCGCCTGGCCGGCGAGGGCGACCCGTCCTTCGAGCCGGCTCGCTCCCGATGACGGGCCGAGCCGGCCCTCACCCCATCATCTCTGGAGCCACTTTACCCATGACCACGCTGGCGCGGGAGATGAAGGCCAGCTATGCCTTCGTCGAACGCAACTTCTATCTGACCAAACGCTACTGGGGCTGGGAGATCGGCTGGCTCGTCTATGCGCTGGCCGGCGCCCTCTCGATCACGCTGATCGGTCAGGACCAGGGCGACCAGCGACTGCTCATCTCGCTGCTGATCGGCGCCGTATTCTGGAACTACGTGTCCATCGTGTTCAGCTTCATCGCCGAGACCGTCGCCTGGGAGCGCTGGGAGGGCACGCTCGAGTACACCTTCATGGCGCCCATCCGGCGCTACACGCAACTGGTGGGCTCGACCTTCTTCGCCGTGGTCTATGGCCTCATCCACACCGGCTTCGTGCTGCTCGTGCTGACCGTGTTCTTCGGGCTCGACCTTTCACGAGGGGACTTCCTGACGGCCGCCGTCTTCACGCTGCTGGGCTCCCTGTCGCTCGTCGGCATCGGCATGATGGCCGCCATCCTGCCGCTGCTCTACGTGGAGCGGGGCGCGCAGATGACCTTCGTGCTCCAGTCGCTGCTCCTCCTGTTCAGCGGCGTCTACTTCCGCATCGAGATCCTGCCCCACTGGATGCAGGTGGTGTCCAGCTTCTCGCCCGGGACCTACCTCCTGGATGGCGTCCGGCGCTCGCTGATGGATGGGATCCCACTCACCTCTCTGCTCCACGACGTCTGGCCCCTAGTGGTCATGGCCGTGGTGCTCATCCCGCTGGGCGTCTGGACCTTCGGCCGCGCGGAGCGCTACGCCAAGCGCACCGGCAAGCTCAAGCGGGTCGGCTGATGGACGTGCTGGGCTGGACGCCCGAACGCGAGGCTGCCTTCGCCGATCACGCGGAGGCCGGCCTCGTGCCGGGGCGCGTGGTCAGCCAGCAGCGGGACGTGGCGCATGCCGTCACGGCCTCGGGGCCGGTGGATGTCCACGTGCAGCGCGGTTTTCGCAGGTTGGCCGAGGGCCCCGCTTCCTTCCCCACTGTCGGTGACTGGGTCGCCCTGGAGCCACTGGGCGAGGGGGAAGGCGCGCTGCGGGCCGTCCTGCCGCGATCGAGCGCGTTCTCCCGCGGCCAGTCCGAGCGGGGCGGTCGAGCGTCCGGCCAGATCCTCGCCGCCAACGTGGATACCGCGCTTCTGGTGGCGGCCCTCGACCGTGACTTCAATCTGCGACGAGTGGAGCGCTACCTGGCGCTCGCCTGGTCGAGCGGCGCCACGCCGGTGATCCTGCTCAACAAAGCGGATCTGTGCGAGGACGTGCCGGCGCGCGTGGCCGAGATCGCCGGTATCGCCGACGAGACGCCCATCCACCCCATCAGCGCGCGTACCGGCGCCGGTCTGGAGATCCTGGACCGCTACCTCGTTCCGGGTCGCACCCTCGTCCTCCTGGGCTCGTCAGGTGTCGGCAAGTCGACCATCACCAACTCGCTGCTGGGCGACCAGCGACAGGCCATCCAGTCCGTCCGCGAGGACGATCACCGGGGTCGCCACACAACGGTGGGGCGGGAGCTCTTCGTGCTGCCCGGCGGCGCCCTGCTCATAGACACGCCGGGCCTCCGAGCGGTCGGGCTGGTGGACGCTGACGAGGGCCTGGACGCCGCGTTCGCCGACATCGGCCTGCTCGCCCAGCAGTGCCGCTTCGTGGACTGTTCCCATGGGGTCGAGCCCGGCTGTGCCGTGCGGGCGGCCATCGCCAGCGGCGAGCTGGCCGAGACACGTCTGCACAGCCACCAGAAGCTTCAGCGGGAGATCGCCGCGCTGGAGCGACGCTCATCGACCGCCCGCTCGCGCGCCGAGAACCGGCGCTTCGGACGCGTCATCCGCAACGCCTGCAAGACCCAGAGCCGGCTCAAGGGCCGCCAGGAGACCGACTGACCATGACCACCGACACACAGCTGCAACCCACTGCCTGGCTTCGGTTGGCCGACGCGCCGGCCATCCCAGGTCTCCGCTTTCGTCGCTTCCGCGACGATGTCGACATCCCCGAGATGGTTCGCGTCGCTAATGCCTGCCACGACGCCGACGGCGTGGACGAGGTCGTCACGGTCGAAGGGATGGTCACGGACTACGCCGATCTCACCAACTCCGACCCGTATCAGGATGCGCTCCTGGCCGAGGCGGACGGCCGCCTGGTGGCTTACGCGCGGGTGGAGTGGGAAGACGAGAACAACGGTGGGCGGACCTATACCAGCTTCGGGTTCGTCGATCCTGCCTGGCGCCGGCGCGGACTGGGCCGAGCCATGCTGCATGAGGATGAGCGCCGCCTCCGGCAGATCGCCGCGGACCACCGGCACGAGCGACCGCGCTGGTTCGGATCCTTCGGCGCTGACCGCGATGAGTCCAACACGCATCTTCTGCTGAACGAGGGCTACGTCGTCGTGCGGCACTTCTACGACATGGTCCGGCCCACGCTCGAGGACATCGAGGACCTTCCGCTGCCCGCCGGCCTGGAGGTCAGGCCGGTGACGACGGCCCAGATGCGCACGCTCTTCGAGGCCGACGCCGAGGCATTCCGGGACCACTGGGGCGGCATAGACGCGTCGGAGGCGGCTTTGCGGCGCTGGATGGGCAGCCCGACCTTCGACCCCTCCCTGTACATCGTGGCCTGGGCTGGCGACAGGATCGCCGGGGGTGTCTTGAACGTCATCGACCCCACCGAGAACGAACGACGGGGGCATCAGCGAGGACTGCTGGATGACGTCTTCACCCGCCGGCCGTGGCGTCGCCGTGGCCTGGCACGTGCGCTCATCGGGCGGTCGTTCCGTCTGCTGAGGGAACGAGGCATGACCTCTGCGGCACTCGGCGTGGATGCGGCCAATCGGAACGAGGCACTGGCGTTGTACGAGTCCTCCGGCTTCGCCGTGCATCGCAGCTATGCGGCCTATCGCAAGCCCTTCGATCCCGCCACGGGTGCCGAGTGGGTCGGTCTCGACGAGTAGCACGGACATGGCCCGGCCCCAGCGGTTACCCGGACGGCCCGCCGCATCGGTGGAACGTGGGTCGTGCGAAGCGACCGCCGGATCCTCCGGCCGCGATGCTGTCCGGGCTCGCCGTCGCGTGCCGCCGATCGCTTGGAACGCTGGACGTCCGAACGACCGCCGAACCGTGGCCGGCCCGTCCCGCTAAAGGAGCAGCCGACGCTCCCGCGCGACCAGGTCAAGCCAGGATCGCTCACGCTCCAGGGTGGTCTGCTGGCCGTGTCCCGGCAGCACTCGCAGATCGCCATCCAACGCCGACAACCGGCTGAGCGACTCGACCATCTGCTCCGCCGAGCCGCCCGGCAGGTCGACGCGACCCCACCCGGCCCGAAAGAGCGTGTCGCCCGAGAAGAGCAGCCGCTCACCACGCGCGAGCAGGCAGATCGATCCCTCGGTGTGGCCCGGCGTGTGCAGGACCTCCAGCTCGATGGAGCCGAAGCGGATGCGCCCACCCTCGGCCAGGTCCATGGCGGGCACGCTGGGCGGGATCGGGAATGGCGCCCAGATCGGCTGAGGAGACTCCAGTCCGTGGCGATCAGCGGCGTGGACGGCGAGCGTGGCGCCGGTCGCGCTCACCACGGCCGCGTTGTCACCGATGTGGTCCCAGTGATGGTGGCTGCTGACCACGAACCGCAACGACCAACCCCGCTCCGCCAAGCGCTCCGTGAGCCAGGCCACGCAAGGGGTCGCTGTGTCGATGGCCAGGGCTTCGCGGCTCGCCTCGTCGCCCAGCACGTAGACATTGGTGGCGATGGGTCCCACGGCGGAGTGCAGGAGTTCCACTCAGCGACTCCAGGGGCGGCGCGCGACCTGCCCGGGCAGCCACCCCAGCCCGCCAAAACTCCTTTGCCACGACCACGACATACGCTGCGAGCATAGCGCCGGAGAGATGGGGCGAGCGTGACCGTATCGTCATGGGCACTGATGAGCGAGCACCCCGAAGGAGCAAGAGATGGCTGATGCGACGGTGAGGTTCACCTGGTACGGGCACGCCTGTGTGGAGGTGGAGTCCCGGACGGGCAAACGGATACTGTTCGACCCCTGGTTCGGCAACCCGCGCTCACCCAAGGCCGCCGAGGATGTCGAAGCGTGCGACCTGCTGCTGGTGACGCACGGCCATAGCGATCACCTGGGCGAGGCCGTTGCGCTGGCCGGCCGGCTGCGACCGAGCTGGCCCTGCATCCACGAGCTGAGCCTGTGGCTGGCGCAGCAGCTGCCCGGCGGCGGGGATGCGGTCATCGGCATGAACAAGGGTGGCACGGTCGAGGCTGCCGGGCTGCGCGTGACCATGGTCCGGGCGGACCATTCGGCCGGGGACTGGGACGCCGAGGCCGGGGCGCCGCTCTATCTGGGAGAGCCGGTCGGCTTCATCGTGGA
>JBBSMF010000076.1:0-6228 GCA_038233295.1 Candidatus Limnocylindrales bacterium
CTGGGATAGGTCACCAAGCGCGCCGCGGGCATCCGCTCGGCAACGGCTTGTCTCAGGAGGTCGACGCGCGCGAAAGCGTCGGACTCGCCCGAGAGCAACAGCACCGGGCAGCTGATGGCTTCCCAGTGCTGCGTCCGGGGTTCCCACTCGGGACCGCCGGGGCGGTGCAAGGGGTAGCTCAGCAATACCAGGCCGGCCAGCTCTACATCGGGGTCGGCAGCCACCAGGCTGGCCACGCGACCGCCGTAGGAGTGGCCGCCTATGACGACCTCCCGCCCCTCCCCCGCACGTTCGCGATAGGCGGCCACCGCCCGTTCGGCCTTGCCCTTGGGGATGTCGATAGCGGTGGCCGCGATGCCCCGCGCGAGCAGACCCTCGATGTGCGGCCGGAGGGACGTGGCGTTCCCGGAGGCTCCGGGGGCAAGTACGAGACGCATCGTCCGAGACTACACCGGCGATCGTGTGGCGGGTCCTGCGGCCGTGACAGACAACCTGGCACGCGGCCTCGTGATGATGCACGCATGGAAGCCGCCCGCATCGTCCAGCTACCCACCGGAGGCCGGCACGGGCCAGCCGTCATGGTCGAGAACGACCGGCTGGTGATCCAGGACCTGGTCTTGGTGGACGCCGCGCTCGCTGCTTTCGTCGCGGAGCGTGACCTTGCCGATCGGCCGCTCTTGGTGGAGCGCGCGCTGCGGATCGGGCTGACGGCCCTCCAGGACGCTGGGGTGACCCTTGGTGTGGACGTCGTGCGCCGGGAGTTCGAGGGCCTCCTGACTCGCACCACGGCGGCCAACGAGAAGGCCGCCACGGCCCTGGACACCCTGCTCCGCCAGAACTTCGCCGATGGCGATGGACGCCTGCCGCGCACGCTGGAGCACTTCCTGGGCGACCGGGGCCAATTGCGCGCGTTCGTGACCGACCTGTTCGATGAGAACAAGCGCGACAGCGCCATCGGGCGTATCCGCTCCTTGCTGGGCACCTACTTCGACGGCGACGCCTCGCGCCTTGCGCAACTGCTGGACCCCACCCGGCTGGGCTCTCCCCTGCATCAGTTCCGCAGCGAGGTCAGCGACGGTTTCGCCAAGATCCACGAGCGACTCGCGGCCATCGAGGCCGCAGCGTCGGCGCGCGCTTCGGAACGGTCGCGCTCGGCGGCCAAGGGCGGGGACTTCGAGCAGCAGGTCGAGGCGGTGCTGGCGGATGTCGCGCGGGGCAGTGGCGATCTGCTCGATCGGACGGCGGACGATAAGGGCGACGTCATGGGCTCGAAGAAGGGCGACTTTCTGCTGACCATGGACGCGAGACACACGCGCGGCGCCGAGTTGCGCATCGTGGTCGAGTGCAAGGACCGCCCCATGTCCGGCCGCGCCATGCGGGAAGAGCTCCAGGCCGCCAAACGCAACCGTGCCGCGTGCGTCGCCGTGGTCTGTTTCAGCACGGCCCATGCACCATCAGGTATCGCCCCGTTCGACGTCCGTGCCGGCGACGTCTACTGCGTAGTGGACCCTGAGGCGCCAGATCGGGCGATCCTGGAAGCCGCCGTCCGACTGGCTCGGCTGCTGGCGCTGGCCACGGTTCGCGAGCAGGAGTCGGAGATCGACCCGACCGCCATCGCGGCGGCCCTGGTGGCCATCCGCAACCAGCTCGACGCGATCCGGGCGCTCAAGACCCAGCTCACATCGATCGGCACCGCCTCTCAGGCTGTGAACGCCGGGCTTGACAGACTTCGCGAGGGCGTCCTGGCGCGGGTGGCCGAGGCTGAGGATGAGCTGCGTACGGATCGGGGCACCGCCACCGGGCTCATCGCCTGATGCGCCGCCAGCTGATGCGCATCCGGTCGACGAGTCGGATGCGCCAGAAGAGCATCACCAGTAGCGCCCAGGCCAGCGCCAGGATGGCCAGCAGCGCGGAAGATGGCCGGGATGCCCACCGTGATGAGTGCCAGGACCGTGTTGTGGCGCGGCGAGACAGGCATCACCAGGCCTAGCAGCGCGGCACCCAAGGATGACCAGCGACATGTAGAGGGCGCGCGGCAGGAACAGATGCAGGCTGGCGGCTGGATGGTCCGCTCGACCCCGTCCAGATGATGGGCGCGGTCAGCGCCCGATGAACGTGCCGGCAGTCCCCGAAGGAGCAAGACGGATGGCCCGTGCTACGGGGGCCGCCTGGCCCCATCCAGACGCGGTGTGGTCGCTCATTCCGATCGAGCGACCATTACCGGACAGTGAGCGCTGCGCACGAGGTAGTCAGAAACGCTCCCCAGCAGCAGCCGCCCGGTCCGGTCTCGTCCGTGCGACCCGACGACGATGAGGTCCGCCCGTTCCGCATCAGCGACGGCGACGATGGAGCTCGGGGCGTCCCCGGACCAGAGGATGTATTCGCACCGCGTGACCGCGGCGCGGGCCCTCCGCACCAGCGCCTCCAGGGCCGCCTCGCGCTCGCCTCGCGCCTGATCCACTCGCGCATGAGAGCCGAGTCCGGTCAGGCGACGGCGCTCCAGCACGTTGACCATCAGGAGACGCGCCCGGAAGGCCACCGCCGCCTCGATGGCGCGTGCCGTCGCACCTTCCGAGGCGGTCGACAGATCGGTTGCCAGCAGAACGGTCGAGATGGGCCGCCTGCCAATCGAGCCGGACGATGGCCGCGCGACCGTTGCTTCATACATGCCCACGATGCTCGCAGTCAGGGTGGGCCGAAGCGAGTGGCAAACGGCCCGGACCCGACATGCCGATGGTCATGCGCCACGTGCCGTGGCGACCTGAGCCGCTGCTAGTCTGGACCCATGGATGTGACGTCCCCGCCGCTTGGGGTGGAGCAGCGCCTTCCCATGGAACGGCTCCTGGAGGCGTTCGCTGCCTGGGAGCTCGACCCGGAGGGCGAGCACGCTGCGCTGGCTGCCGCGATCGATGACATCCTGCGCATCTGGGGCGCGAAGGGAGCACGGATCCACGCTGAGGCGTTGCCGTTGCCACCTCTCACGCTGGAGGTCGGCACGCTCGGCGGCGGGGGCCAACCTTCTGACTCGGTCGAGCGGGTGCACCTGGCCACCGGTTCGCGGACCCGAGCGACCGGGATCCTCGAAGTGGCTGGCCCCGATGGAGCGCGCACGTCCGTGGCTCGAGTCATAACGCTGGCTCTCGACCTGGCTTGGGCGCGCAGCGAGGCACGCGTGGCGGGTCTGCGCATGGAGGCTCTGGAGGAGGCCTCCGTGGCCGTGGCGGGCGAGCTGGACCTCGAACGCGTCTTGCAACTCATCGTGGATCGGCTCCGCCCGCTGGTCGGCGCTCGCTACGCGGCGCTGGGGATCGTCGGGCCGGGCGGCGAGTTCGAGCGCTTCATCACGAACGGCATCCCACACACGGAACGAGCACGCATCGGCCACATCCCTCGTGGCTTGGGCCTCCTTGGCCAGGTCGTCGAGGACAACCGCCCGATCCGGACGAACGACTTGATGGCCGACCCGCGGCGCCATGGCTTCCCCGCGCACCATCCGCGGATGCACTCGTTCCTGGGCGTTCCCCTCACCGTCCAAGGCTCGTCGGTCGGGAACCTCTACCTGACCGAGAAGGAAGGTGCAGCGGCGTTCACTGACGCCGACGAGAGACTGGTGGAGAGCTTTGCCCGCCACGCCGGCATCGCCATCGAGCGAGCACGGCTCCACGCTCAGGTGCAACGCCTGGCCGTGGGTCAGGAGCGAGAGCGCATCAGCCAGGACCTGCACGACGGCATCATCCAGTCCCTCTACGCCATAGGTCTCTCGCTCGAGGACGTGCCGGAACTGATGAGCGAGGCGCCTGACGACGCGGCCGCACGCGTCGAAGGAGCAATCGACGGGATCCACGCTGCGATCCGCGACATCCGGAACTTCATCACGGGGCTACAGCCCGAGGCGCTCGACGAGGGAGATCTCTGGCGCGGATTGGAAGAGCTTGCCGATCAGGCCCGGCGAAGCGGCATCAAGACCGTGGTGCTCGTGGCCAGTCCCAGCGTCGAGCTGCGTGGCGCAGGAGCCACGCCCTTCCTGCAGGCCGCTCGGGAGGCCGTCAGCAACGCCATCCGCCATGCAGGCGCGTCCCGCCTGGAATTGCGGTTCGACGATGACGATGGCCAGATGGCACTGACCATCATCGATGACGGCCGGGGCTTCGAGGTCGCTGCGGGATCGACTCCCGTCCTGCTACCCGACCATCATGGAATCCGCAACCTGTACGCTCGTGCGCAGACCCTGGGCGGTAACGCCGAGGTCTGGAGCGCACCCGGTGAGGGAACTCGGGTCGAGTTCCGCCTGCCAGCCATTCCCCCTGTCGAGGCATCGAATGACTGAACCATCCGAGGGCGGGCAGCCACTGCGCCTATTGATCGTGGACGACCATGAGGTAGTGCGCCAGGGCCTAGTGGCACTCCTCGACCGGAGGGAAGGCTTCCAGGTCGTGGCCGAAGCCGGCACGGTGGCTGAAGCCGTCGAGATGGCGCAGCGCCACCTTCCCGACCTGGTGGTCATGGACGTCCGCTTGCCCGACGGGAGCGGCATCGAAGCTTGCCGTGAGATCCGTTCGGAGCTGCCCGCCACCCGGGTCGTCATGCTCACCAGCTATCCTGACGAGGAGGCAGTGCTGTCCGCGATCGTGGCCGGTGCCAGCGGTTACCTCCTCAAGCAGGTACGGGCCCGCGATCTGGTCATCGCCCTGGAGACCGTCGGTCGAGGCGGGTCACTCCTGGACCCGGCGGTCACGGAGAAGGTCCTCGAGCGCGTGCGGCGCATCGCCACGACGCCCTACCAGGACGAGCTGGCGCAACTGACCCAGCAGGAGCAGAGGATCCTGCTCCTGGTCGCGGAGGGGAAGACGAACAAGGAGATCGCCGCGGAGATCTTCCTCTCGGACAAGACCGTCAAGAACTATGTCAGCTCCATCCTCTCGAAGCTGAACCTCCAGCGGCGGGCACAGGCAGCAGCATTCGTGGCCAAGCATGACCCAGGGAGCCGCTACTGACGCCTAGGGCCAACCTGCGGGTCCCGGCTGGAACGGGCCGAATGGCACCTGTCTCCGACGTGGCCGGCTCGTATCGTGGGCAGGTCATATCGAAGGCGTCGTCAGCAACGGTCCCGGACCGAAGGAGCCATTCATGCCGTCCCGCGCAGCATTCGCCGGCCTGGCCGCCCTGAGCCTTCTGATCGGTGCGTGCGGCGGTGGCGCCGCGACGTGGACCACTCCTCCGACGGCCACCGAGGCGAGCCGACCGACGGCCAGCCGCGGCCCGTCCATGAGTTCAGCGATGGCTTCCGTGCCGCCTCCTTCTAGCGCTCCGGCTTCGACCGCTCCGGCTTCTGGCTCCCCAGCGGTCGCGGGGGGTGAGATCCTGGGGACGCTCGAGGTGCGAGGCTTCGACCTGGGATTCGATCCGGCGGCACTCAGCGTCCCGGCAGCGGGCCGCTACGAAGTGACACTCGTCAATGACGGCGCGATCCCTCACGACTTCACGATCGAGGGTCAAGCGCCCATCTACGCCGAGGGCGGCCAGACGGTGACGGGCGAGGTCGTCGTACCGGAGGGTGGTGCACCGTTCCTCTGTTCCATCCCGGGTCACGCAGCGGCGGGCATGACCGGCGAGATCCAGGTCGAGGATGCGACGGGCGAGGCCAGCCCCGGTCCCTCCCCCGCCGGGAGTGACGACGGTCATAGCGGTCCGCCGCCGGAGACCGAGGTCGCCGCCGATCCCGCTGCGCCCGCCCCCGTGCCCTACGACGCCAGGGCGCCGGAACGACTGGAGGGCGAGGTGCACGATCTGGAGCTGGTCATGACGGAACGCGAGATGACCGTCGCTCCGGGTTTCGTCCAGAAGGTGTGGACCTTCGGCGACACCGTCCCCGGGCCAGTCATGCGCGTCAAGGTCGGTGACACTATCCGCGTCCGGCTGGTCAACCCAACGGAGAACGAGGTGACGCATTCGCTTGACTTCCACTCCAGCCAGGTGGCTCCCAACGATGAGATGCGTTCGATAGCGCCCGGCGAGGAGCTCATCTACGAGTGGACCGCCGAGTACGCCGGCGTCTGGATGTACCACTGCGGCACGGCTCCGGTGCTCCACCACGTGGCGAACGGGATGTACGGCATGGTCATCGTCGAGCCGGCCGAGGGGCTGCCCGAGGTCGATCACGAGTTCGCCCTGGTCCAGAGCGAGTGGTACCTCGGTCCGCAGGCAGAGCTGACCAGCCTGGAGAAGGCC
>JBBSMF010000077.1:0-6205 GCA_038233295.1 Candidatus Limnocylindrales bacterium
GCCAGCATCCGATGACGGCGCGCGGCACGGTCTTCCTGGCGCTGGAGGACGAGACCGGCATGGTCAACGTGACCCTCTGGCCGGACGCGTGGGCGCGGCTGCGCGGCGTGGTGCGTCGCCACGCGCTGCTCTACGTGGAGGGCACACTCCAGCGCGAGGCGAGCGTCGTGAACCTGGTGGCGCGACGGATCGTGCCGCTCACCGAGCTGGCGCGGCAAGCCGGGGGACCGGGCACGGCCGAGGGTGTGCGGCAGATGGGCCAGGCAGGTATGCGCCGGCTGGGCTGAGGACCGCCGGCCGGGCTGTGGCACTGCGAGATGGATGCGCCCCGTGTCGGTTCCCGCAACGACCGCTCAGGCCCGAGCTTCCATCCCGGTCGCACGTGCGAGGCCCGACATGAGGCGCATCTGCATTCCCTTCGCGCCGGCCGCGCGGATGGATTGCGTTGGCTTGAGTCGGATCCCTCGCCGGTCGGTCGGCCCTCGTAGTTCAGGGGGACGTGGTGCGGCGTGGGCTGGCGGCTCGACGGGCCTCGCGCTCCGCTTCCTTGCGCCGCTGGAGCGCCTGCTGTTCGCGAGCGATGCGGTTCTGCCGGCCGCGTTCCTGCGATGAGCGGAGGAAGCCCCGATACCAAGCCGCGAACCCAGCTGCGAGCGTCCCGAAGAGCGCTCCCTGGATGGTCGCCTGCACGAGGAACTGCTCGAAGGAGATGACCGTGCCTCGCGTCGCCAGTTCAGCCGCGAGCTGTGCGCCAAAGGCCTCCCAGTACCAGATCGCGTACAGCGGACCGGTCATGAGACCCAGCAAAAGGCCCACCAGGTAGGAGCCGCGCGTCGCCATGAAGCCCGCCAGGAAGAAGGCGATCAGTGACTGGGTGGGAAGCACCAACTGGACAAAGATGCCAGCGGGCTCGATGAGCGGCGCTGGGATGAGGAGACGGTTGCCGGCCAGGCCGATGACGAAGGCCGCGATGACCAGCAGGAACGGGATCCACAGTCGCTTGCGCGTGAGAAGCATCCGCGGCAACGCCCGCAGGTCGCCCCGAACGTCGGGGAGAGCGAATCGGCGGCGTGGCCCGGGTTCCACGACCTCCTCGGTGTCGACCTCGGAGGCTGGGTCGGCTCCTGCGGTGACCAGGGTCCGTGCCTGTCGGTTGCGGCGTCGCGCTTCAGCGCGAGCGGTGTTCTTGGCGCGAGCCAACGCGTTCCTCGTTTCGTGGGTGCGTGCGGGCCTGCATCGTACCCCAGCACCGACGCTCCTCGGATCCGCGCGACCTTCCGGACGTTTCAGATGAGTCGCTGATGAACACCCGGTGAGCGCCGGATAAGGACGACCGTTCATCGTTCGTAGTGGCTCGCCGCCCGCCAGGGATCCGCCATGACCCCGTGGTTCCAGAGGGAGACGAGATGCCTGAGGCCAGGACCCATCCACGCGGCTATACCGCGCTGTGCATCGTCATGCTCATGGTGGCGACCACGAGCGCCATCGTCTCGGCGGCCCCGCTCGTGCCCGTCGCTGGACCCTACGCTGTCGGGGAGCCCGATGCTCCCCGGCTCGTGGTGGGTGAGGTCGTCACGGGCGGCACGTCGGCGTCGGACGAGTGGGTCGAGATCTACAACGCCGGGGACGTGACGGAGGAGTTGGCGGGTCTGGAGCTCGTCTATGTGACGGCCACCGGGGGAACGATCTCGCGCAAGCAGGTCTGGGATTCGGCCCTGTTCCTCGATCCGGGACGGCACCTCTTGGTGGCAAACGCCGACGGCGCCCATGCCGGGCTGTCGGACGGTACGTACAGCGGAGGACTCTCGTCGGTCGGCGGGACGATGGCCCTTCGTACGCTCGATGGGCAGCCACTCGACTCGCTCAGTTGGGGCAACGCTTCGAGCGAGTGGGTCGAGGGCACGCCAGGCATGGCGCCGCCCGCGGGATCGAGCCTCGAACGCCTGCCTGGCGGAGCGCTGGGCAACGGTTGGGACACGGACGACAACAGCATGGACACGGCCATCCAGCCGTTTCCCGTGCCGCAGACGCTCATGGACCCGCCCGCGCCTTCGGTGCCGCCGACCCCTGACCCGAGCCTCAGCCCGACCGCGATCCCCAGCGATCCGCCCAGCCCGAGCCCCACGGCGGACGTCTCCCCGACGGCAGGACCAAGCGCTGAACCATCGGACTCGCCGACCGTCC
This sequence comes from Candidatus Limnocylindrales bacterium, assembly GCA_038233295.1. Lineage (GTDB taxonomy): Bacteria > Chloroflexota > Limnocylindria > Limnocylindrales > CSP1-4 > Palsa-1032. The sequence continues at coordinate 2,185 of JBBSMF010000077.1, forward strand.
CCCCGACCGTCGCCCCCACGTTGCCGCCCACCGCAGCGCCCTCCCCGTCAGCGATCCCTTCCGCGACACCTGTACCGCCGCTCTCCGTGGCGCAGGCTCGCGTCATGCCGGTCGGGACCACGGTCACCGTGATCGCTCGGCTCACCACGCCGCTGGGCCTTACGGAGACGGGTCGCGGTGCCTTCTTGCAGGACGCGACCGGAGGCTTGGCGCTCTACCTCGCCGCCGCCGACTGGCCGCTGTTGCCGGCCGGCACGGACGTCCAGGTGAGCGGCCGGATGGAGTCGCGCTACGGGCTCACTACGCTGCGGCTGGACACCGCCGAGGATCTGGTTGCCCTCGGCAGCGGACCGCAGCCGGACGCCGTGATAGCAGCGACCGGGGCGGCCGGCGAGGAGCTCGAGGGCCGCCTCCTCGGCGTTCGCGCACTGGTAACGGGTGGGGCAGAGATGCTGGCAGACGGCTTCGTCGTGACCGTGGACGATGGCAGCGGTCCGCTGCGCGTCCTGGCCGCGGCCGCCACGGGTATCAGTCCCAGCGACGTGCCATCCGGTGCGGATGTGGAGATCACCGGTGTCCTGGGTCAGCGGGACGCATCTGGCACCGGTCTGGCGGGCTATCGGCTGCACCTGCGTGCTGCCGAGGACATCGTGCGGCACGAGGTCCCACCGACTCCTGGACCCACTCCGACTGCCACCGCCACGGCCACTGCTCTCCCGACGCCCACCGTCCGACCGACCGCCACTCCTCGCCCGACCGCGACAGCCACGCCCGGGGCCACGGCGACGCCACTGCCGGTGGTCTCCATCCGCGAGGCTCGGTCCCGCTCGATCGGGTCGGATGTGACCGTACGCGGCGTCGTCACGGTGGCGCCGGGTCGCCTGCTAGCCGAGGGTTTCCTTGTCATCCAGGACGCGACGGGCGGCATCGGCCTTCGAGTGCCGGAGCGTGGGGACGCCGGCGGTCTGACGCCAGGCCGCCATGTCCAGGCCACGGGCGCTCTGGCCGATCCTTACGGCAACCTGGAGATCCGGCCCGGCAGTGGCGACGTGACCGTCCTGGGCTCAGCCGCCGTTCCGTCGCCGCGCGCGCTCGGGAGTGGCGACGTGTCGGAGGCGACGGAAGGTCTCCTCGGTCGTTTCACGGGGAGCATCGAGCGCGTGGAGGCTGGATCGTCCGGCAGCTTCGCCCTGACCGTCAGTGACGATCGCGGAGAGGTCCGTGTCTTCGTCTTCGCGACTAGCGGGATGGCCCGCGACCGTTTCGAGACCGGTCAACGGCTGCGTGCCACGGGCATCGTCGGCCAGCGGGAGTCATCGAGCGATGCCGGCGATGGTCATCGGCTCTGGCCCCGCCAGGCGGATGACCTGGTGATCCTTGCTGGGCCCGCTCCTTCTCCCACGGCGCGACCGACCCCACGACCGACGCCTCGACCAACGCCTCGGGCTACGCCCCGAACCAGCGCGCGCCCGACCGGTCGAGTCGTGCCCACGCCGCCACCCGGCCGGGGAGCGTCAAGCATCGCCGCCGCGCTTGGTCGCGGCGGGACGGCGACGGTGGCCGGGACCGTGACAGCACCGGCCGGCCTTCTGGATGGCGACCGACGGCGTGTGACCATCCAGGACCGGACCGGGGCATTGCTGGTGCGCGTCCCGGAGGCGGTCCAGTTGCCCGCCGTGGGCACGGAGGTCCGCGTCTCGGGTGCCATCGGCACGTACTACAACGCGCCCCAGCTCGAGGCTGACGCTGAGCCGTACGTGATCGGCCGGCGTTCGCCTGATGTGTCGGCGCTGGGGCGTCCACCCACAGCCGCTCAGGAGTGGGCGCTTGTCAGGGTCAGCGGGACCGTCGCTGACATTGCGCGTTCCGGCACGGCCTGGCGGGCGGAGCTGACACTCACCGGAGGTGGCGGATCCCTGCCGGTGGCGGGTCTTTCGACCTCCGGCATCCCCGCCGAGGCCATGGTCGAGGGACGGAGCGCGACCGTGACGGGACTCGTGCGGCGCGCATATCCCACCGCCACCGACCAGCGGTTCGCCGTCGTTCCCCGCAGCGGTGCGGACATCGTCCTTGGCGCTCCCGGTGGTGGCGCGGGGGGCGGCAATGGGGCTGGCGGCACCCCTCGGTCCGATGGGAACGGCGGCACCCCGCCACCGGGCGTGGCTGGTGCCACAGTCGTGACCGGCGCTCCTGGCGGGACCGGAGCCTCGGGGCTCGGCAGTATTCCGGGATCGGGGGCAGGCATCGGAACCGGATCGGACACGGGTCCGGGCGGGGCGCTGCTGCCAGGCGGCGTCGCGGATATCGACCTAGCGGACCTGGCCACGTTCGAAGGTCGGACCGTTCGCGTGGGGGGACGCGTAACGGACGTCACGTCCGAACGGATCGTCATCCATGATGGCACTGCGCAGGCGGCGCTTCGTGTCCGCGAAGGCCCGTTCTCGATCGATCTCGCCCCCGGGATCGGCATCCTGGTCAATGCCATCGGCGTGGCCACCGCCTCCGAGAACGGCACTTCCGAGGTCGTGATGGCGTCCCTGGCGGACATCTCCACGCCGGCGCGCGTCCTGACCGTCGCCGCACCTCCCTCCTCGACGGCGACGGAGCTGCCCGTCGTCCGCGACGCGGACGTGTCTGTCGGGCCTGCGCAGCCCGATCGGATGGTGCCTCTGATGGCACTTGCCGGACTCGCGGCAGCCACGATCATCGCGTCCGCGGTCGCTTTCCTGTGGTGGCGTCGCAGCCAGGCGGACGATCAGCCACTCCTCGCCGACCCATCGCCGGTCGAACGTGCTTGACGCTGGCGCGGGCTGCTGCCACCCTTCGCGCAGCCCACCGCCCGCCGCCCGCCCGCGCTGAGCCTCAGCGCCCGGCAGAATCCGAAGTGCAGGAGCCACGTGACCGACCGGGACCCGCGACTCGCCATCCCGCAAGGTGAGCGCCAGTACCACATCGACCTCGCTCCGGGGGAGCTGGCCGACTACATCCTGCTCCCCGGCGACCCCGACCGCACGGCGCGGATCATGCCGCTGCTGAGCAACGTGGAGGTCGAGCGGCGCCATCGCGAGTTCGCCTCCGTCACTGGCACGTACAAGGGTCTTCGCGTCTCAGTGGTCTCGACCGGTATCGGCACGGACAACGTGGAGATCGCCATGGCCGAGATCCTGGCCATCTCGCAGCGACCCACGCTCATCCGCATCGGCTCGTGCGGCGTCCTGCGCGAAGACATCGCGCTGGGCGATCTCGTCATCACCAGTGGGGCCGTGCGGCTGGAAGCCACCACCAGCTACTTCGTCCATGACGGATACCCCGCCGTGGCGGACTACGCAGCGGTCGCCGCGCTCGTGGAGGCGGCCCATCGCCTGGGTCACCCGGCACATGTCGGCCTGACGGCCACCGCACCGGGCTTCTACGGTGCCCAGGGACGGCCCATCCCCCGACTCCCCATCCGGTACCCCGATCTGGCCGCCGACATGGCCGCGCAGCGAGTCATCAACTTCGAGATGGAGGCGTCGGCGTTGCTCGTGCTGGCCACCCTGGCCGGCTGCCGAGCGGGCGTGGTATGCGCAGCCTTCGCTCAGCGCACCAGCGGTGCATTCGTGTCCGGCGAGCAGAAGGAGCGCGGCGAGCGGGCCTGCATCGAGACGGGTCTGGAGGCGTTGCTCATCCTGTCAGCCATGGAACGGAAGGTCCGCAGCGAGGGGGCCGTGCACTGGCGACCCTCCATGTGGGGCCCGGAGATGGCAACCTAGAGAGAGATCCACGTTCGGATCCGCGGCAGACGACCGTGGCCGACGGACGCCGGCGGAGCCGCAGCAAGGTTTCGTCGGATGCAAGAAGGAGGATCCGGTATGGCCGAGGCCTACTGCGTTCGGGACAAGAAGAAGGTCGAGATCCAGGACCCAGAGCAGATCACCATGAAGAATGGCAAGCCGGCCACGAAGGGCACCTGCCCGGAGTGCAAGGGAAGTGTCTTCCGCATCGGCGGCTGACGCAGAGGGGCGCCATCCGGCCATCCGGC
>JBBSMF010000078.1:0-6185 GCA_038233295.1 Candidatus Limnocylindrales bacterium
GCTGGCGCGTCGGGGCTTCACCATCATCACCGGCGGTGGACCGGGAGTCATGGAAGCGGCTAACCGCGGCGCCCACGAGGCAGGCGGCGTGTCGGTAGGACTGGGTATCGAGCTGCCCCACGAACAGGGCGTCAACCGCTACTGCAATCTGTCCATCGATTTCCGTTACTTCTTCGTGCGCAAGACGATGTTCGTCAAGTACGCCCAGGCCTTCGTCATCTTTCCCGGCGGATACGGCACGCTGGACGAGCTCTTCGAGTCGCTGACGTTGGTCCAGACGGGCAAGATCGAGCACTTCCCCATCGTGCTGGTGGGGACCACCTACTGGCAGGGCCTGCTGGACTGGCTGCGCGGGACGATGTCCGAAGAGCACAAGATCGAGACCAGGGACCTCGCGCTCCTACGTCTGACCGACGACATCGGCGAGGCCGCTGACTGGATCGTCGAGGCCTTCCAGGCCGACCGAGCGGAGGCGCAGCTGGCACAGGTCGCACCGCGGGCGGCCGAGGCGGTCGAGGCCGAGAGCGAGCGCCAGGCACAGGGCGAGACGCTCCCGGAGTGAGGCCGGGTGCAGCGGTGCGAAGGACCGCCGCTCAGACGTCCAGCGCCTCCCGCAACAGGAGCTGGTGCATCACGTCGGCGCGCGTCAGCATGCCGATGAGGCGCTCACCCTCCACCACCGGCATCTGTTCGAAGTCGTGCTCACTGAGCAAACCGATGGCGTGGGCGAGCGCATCGGAGGGCCGCACGGTGATGACGCCCTTGCGACCACCCATGACCTCATCGACGCGTGCCGTCAGGCGCCGCTCGGCGGGTATCTTGACCAGGTCGCTGAGCGTCACCATGCCGATCAGCTGGCCGTCGTGCTGCACCGGCACGGCGCGCTTGTTGGCGGGCAGCAGCACCTCCTCGATGAGCTGCGCCACGGGCAGCCCGGGCGGGACGGTGAAGGTATCGGGCCGCACGATGTCGCCCACGCGAACGCGTCGCAGCCGCGTGTCCAGGACCACCTGATCCAGGCTGGACGAGGCGGCGCCGTGGAGGAACCAGCCGATCAGGGCGATCCAGGCGCCGCCCAGGAAGTCGCCATCGATCAGTCGCAGGAAACCCCAGGCGAGGAAGCCGTAGGCCACCAGCTTGCCCATGTTGGCGGCCAGGTCCGTCGCGCGGCGGAGGTTACCCGTTATCGACCAGACCACGGAACGCAGGACGCGGCCGCCGTCCAGCGGGAAGCCGGGGATGAGATTGAACGCGCCCAGCAGCAGGTTGATGATGGCCAGGTAGCTGGCTATGGCCTCTATCCGAGGCTCGGCGACGTTGACCGCCACCACATAGGACACCCCGGCGATGGCGAAGCTCGTGATGGGGCCCACGATCGCCACCAGGAACTCGGTGGCCGGCTGCTTTGCTTCGCCGCCCAGGTTGGAGACGCCGCCGAAGATGAACAGCGTGATGGACCGGGCGTCCAGTCCGCGCGCCTTGGCCATGAACGAATGAGCCAGCTCATGGAGGAGCACCGAGGCGAACAGCAGGATGGCCGCGATGGCACCCAGGATCCAGGCTTCCGCGGCAGGGATACCCGGCACGGCCCGCGGGAAGAACCCAACACCCAGCGAGTAGGTGACCAGACCGAAGATGACCAGCCAGCTGTAGTGCACGCCGACATCGATGCCCCCGACGCGGAAAAGCCGGATGGAGTTGGTCAGCATCCGTGCAGGGTAGCGATGCTGGCGCCCGAGCGCGAGGTCGGCCGTGCTACGGTCCGCCGATGCGTATCGCCGTGGCCTCCGACCACGCAGGCCTCCCGCTCAAAGGCCCCATCCTGGAGTGGCTCCGGGGCGCCGGCCACGAGCCGGTCGACTACGGCACGGACAGCCCCGAGCCGGTGGACTACCCGGACGTGATCGCGCCGGCCGCGCGGGCCGTGGCGGCGGGTGAGTGTGAGCTGGGTATCGTGCTGGGCGGCAGCGGCACCGGCGAGCAGATCGTCTCCAACAAGATCCGCGGCATCCGCTGCGTGGAGGCCACGGAACCGGTCACGGCGCTCCTGGGACGTGAGCACAACGATGCCAACGTGCTGGCCATGGGAGCGCGGATCATCGGCCAGGAGGTGGCCCTGGCCTGCGTGGCGGCGTTCGTGGCGGGAGAGTTCGCGGGTGGCCGTCATGCCCGGCGCGTAGAGAAGATCGCGCTCCTGGAGGCCGCCTTCGGCGAGGAGGCGCCCGGCTAGGAGGCGGGCTACTGGCCACGCCGCCAGCAAGATGAGGCCACGGCGACTTTCTCATTGGCCGGCCGCTCTTCTCATACGTGCCACGGGGCGACGTTATGAGACGACTCGACACGGTCCCTGGCTCATGCCGCCGCGTTTCAGCACGGGACGGGCTGATCCCACGCTCCGCTGCCGGGGGCGCGGGGTTGGATCAGGGCCGGATCGCTTCGGCGGGCTCCGAGGCCGCATAACGCCCAGCCATAGGACGTATGACAAACGACCTGGTCTTACTCGGCCGCCGACCTGGTCTTACTCGGCCGCCGTCGGCGGAACACCCAGCGAGGACATGGCGAGCTCGTGGAGGACGAGTTGCTGGGCCACGCCTGCCGCATCGCCCCAGTGCGCCGTGACTTCACGAACCTCCGCTTCGGACGGCAAGCGACCTCCGAGGTAGACGCGTCCCACGGCCTTGCGCACGCCCAGGTCGCCGGCCACCACTCGGGGCCGTCCCAGGGTACGGGCCAGGAACCAGTCAGCGGTCCACGGTCCGATGCCCGGCAACGAGACGAGGCGGTGGTGCACCGCGTCATCATCCAGCGCGTCAAGGGCGCCGAGCTCCAGCTCGCCGTCGAGCACCGCGCGGGCGACCGCGACGACGCTGCGGGCCTTGGCGGTCGTCAACTGGAGCTTCCGCAGATCCTCGACGGATGCCTCAGCAAGCGGTTCGGCCTCCAGAGAGCGCACCTCGTGCCCTTCGATGGTGTGCCTCGTGCCATAGGCGACGGCCAGCCGGCGCCGGATCTCCGCGGCCCACTGAAGGTTGACCTGCTGCGCGCTGATGGAACGGATGAGCGCGGCAAGGGGATCGCGGTGCAGGACGGGTCGTACGCCTGGATACATGGCATCAAGCGCGGCGATCCGCCGGTCGTTCGCGAGGATGTCGACGAACGCGTCACCACCGGGGACGAAGATCGCGGTCACCGCCTGGGCAACGGCAGGGAGCTCGGCTGGTGCCGCCGTGACCTGAAGGGCTGGCCGCTCGATGATCCCCACAGAGCAAGCGAGATAGGGCACGCTGCGGGACTCCAGCCGGATCGTGCGGAGCAGTCGGGCGCCGTCCCATCGGTCGATGCCGTCGTCGCCCCACCGGCCGAGCGGTGCCACGGTGGCGGCAACGTCAAGCGGCGGCGACAGCTCCAGCCTGAGGGTCGACGCCGAGCGACTCATTGGGGGCCTCGGAAAACGGTCTCCCGCGGCCCGTTGACCGGGGGTGTGGCCCTCCGTCCGAGCCTGGTCAGGCCTTGGCTCGGAAAGCCTGCCGGAGGGTCGCCTTCGGGAACATCGTTCCACCGTCGCCCTTGGTGACGTAGCGGTATAGGCTGGCCGTGAAGATGCTGCTGACGGCGGCACCCACCAGGATCACGGCAAGAGCCATGAGGCCGAAGACCAGTCCGATCCCCAGGTTGCCCACGACCTGCTCGCCCCTGATGCGCTTCAGGCGGCCGCCGCTGCGCCGGGATCCTCCTTCGGAACGAGACGCTCAGCCCCTCGACCGCGGACGCGTTCTCATGACGATTGCGGCCTGTGGGCGTCAGCGCCCATCCTCGGTCTCCGTCCCTGCATCCGCCATCCCCGTCCCAGCGTCCGCCTGCGGTCCCGCGGCACCGCGCCGCCAAGGCCAGGTCCCGGTCAGCTCGACCTCCAGCGCGAAGCTCAGGAATGTGCGGATGAGGACGATGCCGCCGAGCACGGCCAGGCTGTCGATCGTGGGCTCGACGGCGACCGTGCGGATGATGTCGCCGGCCACCAGGATCTCCAAGCCCAGCAGGACGGACCGTCCGATGTTCTGCCGGAATCCGCGGTACGCCTCCTCCCGGTCAGCGCGGCCCAGGTTGCGCAGAGCGGCCCCGCCCGCCAAGGCGGTGCCCGACACGATGACGGCCACGCCGACCAGGTCGACGATCAAACCGAGCAGATCGATGGCCGCGCGAGCATCCATCGCGCGATGCTACCGCGTCGGTCCACCGCCGATCGGTCCGGCGCGGAGGCCGACGGTGCGACTCCGAGAACAACGAGTGAGGCCCGCTCGGCGATCCCGCCGATGAGCGCCGGACCGATGAGGAACATTGATGATCCCCTCGGTCACGGCGCCGCCCACGGCGCCCAGGCTGAAAGCCGCGTGGAGCTGCGTGAGGACCTGGCGCCAGATGGCGCTCCAGATCGATGGCAGCCCGGTTGATGGCGATGTCGTAGGCGCCGCTCGCAGCGAAAATGATGAGCAGCACGACGGTCAGCGGTCCCACCGCGGGCAGTGTCCAGAACGCCACGAACGAAGGGACCAGGATGAGGCCCGTGGCCACCATCACCTTCTGGGTGCCGACGGCTTCCACGACGCGTCAGGCCAGCCACATGGCGGGTAACGCGGCCAGTAACCCGGTCGTCAGCATCACAACGAGCTGGCTATCGCTCAGATCGAGCTGGAGCTTCAGATCCGGTAACAGCACCTGCCAGACGCCGACGGGCCTCCAAGCACCGCGAACGCCACGACCAAGCGGAGCACCGGCACAGTGTGTCGTGGGTGCGGCCAGGGCGGGTCAGCGTCCCCGGGGTGACCGCATGATGCCCCGACCCGACTCAACCGATGGACTCGATGTTCGTCTGGGAGCTGACCAGATCGGCAAACGGTCTCGTCCGACGGCGGCCGGTGACGGGGGTGGTAGTGTGGTGATCGGCTCCCGGGCGGGAGTAGCTCAGTTGGTAGAGCGCTAGCCTTCCAAGCTGGATGTCGAGGGTTCGAGTCCCTTCTCCCGCTCCACTTCCTCCTCGCGCAAGATCCGAAGGTCGACCGGCGGACATGCCAGGTTCCCGCGGAGCCCGTGGGAGTTCACCCAAGGGACGGCAGAACATGAGCTCACTCCGTCGCATCAGTGCGCTGCTGATAGCCATCAGTCCCCTCTGACGGCGGGCCCCCGAAGATGCTGCGTGCGTACCCTGCGGGTGGAGCACGTCTACAGCGGCGATCTCCCGGACCAGGTGGAGGTCGTGCCGGTGTGTGCGCCGATCAGGCTCCAGGTCGGGCGGCGCTACATCATCGGCCGCAAACTCCGCCCTGACGCCCGGCCGGGCGCTGCGACCCCTGCCGTGCGCATCGAACGCCTGAGCCTGACCGGGTTCCGCTCGTACCGGCCGCTGGACGTCACGTTCCCGGCGGGACCGCTGGTCGTGGTAGGGCGGAACGCGGCGGGCAAGACGAAGGCCAGGATGCGCCCTGGTGAGTGGCTGAGCCTCAACGACCGGTCGTCCATCGCCTGGCGTGTGCTGCCAGGCGGGGCCGTGGAGCTACAGAGCTTCGGTGTCCCAGCGACCGGCTACCCGGAGAGATACCGGGCTCCGCACTCGGTGGGGGAAGTGCTAGACCTGCTGGCGCCCGGCCGGCCTGGATCGCTTCCGGACACGGCCACCGCCGCAGCTGGCGAGACCGGTGGGAGCGATCCCCGTCGGTCGCTTGCGCTGCTGGCGGGCCTGCTCATCTCGGGGCTCATCGTCCGGCGGAAGATGACTGGCCTCTCGCACCGATCGGTGAGCTCGACCTAGCGACGCCGGTGGTGCGCAGCCGCTAGTGCGCGGGCGCCTTCGGCGTCGGCTGCGGCGCGAGCCTCGTGTCGCCGGGCGAAGGCGGCACCTCGGCCTCCGGCTCGTCCGACTCGCCCTCGATGGTGATGCGCGGGATCCAGGCCAGGAACCGTGGCATCCACCAGTTCCACTCGCCCAGGAGCCGCATCGATGCCGGGAGCAGGACGCTGCGTATGACCGTGGCATCCAGGAAGACGGCCACGGCCAGCCCGAAGCCGAGCTGCTTGATGATCGACAGCTCCAGGGTCACGAAGACCGCGAAGACCGCCACCATGATGGCCGCCGCGCTGGTGATGGTGCCGGCGGTGATGGAGATGCCGCGTTCCACCGCAGCGTCCGAGCC
>JBBSMF010000079.1:0-6154 GCA_038233295.1 Candidatus Limnocylindrales bacterium
CGAGCGGCGGCCGTGGCTAACGGTCCCGTTCCGCGGACTCCTTGAGCACGGCCTGCGCGGCCGCCAGCCGGGCGACAGGCACGCGGACCGGGGAGCAGGAGACGTAGTCCAGGCCGATCTCATGGCAGAAGGCGATCGACGCCGGGTCGCCGCCGTGCTCGCCGCAGATGCCGATCTCGAGCCCCGGCCGAGCGCCGCGACCCTTCTCCACGGCCGTCCGCATGAGCTGCCCCACGCCCGACACGTCCAGTGTCTGGAAGGGGTTGGAGGGCAGGATCCCCCGCTCGACGTATGACAGCAGGAAGCCGCCCTCGGCGTCGTCGCGGCTGTAGCCGAAGGCCATCTGCGTCAGATCGTTGGTGCCGAAGGAGAAGAACTCCGCGTGTGGCGCGATCTCGTCGGCGGTCAGCGCACCACGCGGGACCTCGATCATGGTGCCGAACTTGTAGTCGACCTCCACGCCGGCCGCCGCCTGCACCTGCTTGGCCTCCGCCTCCAGCAGCTCGCGCGTGACCTTCAGCTCGTTCACGTGACCGACCAGCGGGATCATGATCTCGGCGTGGGGATCGCCCCCCGCGCGACGCACGGCGATGGCGGCGTTGAGGATGGCCCGCGTCTGGATCTTCACGAAGTCGGGGATCATCAGCCCCAGGCGACAACCACGCAGCCCCAGCATCGGGTTCTGCTCGCGCAGCATCTCCACCGCCCGCAGCAGCTCACGCGCCTCGGCGAAGCCTGCGTCGTCCTGTGAGGTGCCAAGGGTCTCCTGGCGCGTGACTTCCGCCACCAGCTCGGCGTGGTTGGGCAGGAACTCGTGGAGCGGCGGATCGATGAGCCGGATGACCACCGGCAGACCGCTCATGGCCGACAGGATCCCCTCGAAGTCGGTCTGCTGCAGGGCCTCGAGCTTGGACATAGCGGCGTCGAAACGTTCCACGGCGGCCTGGTCGTCCGCGCCAAGCTCCTCCTCGGCCGCGCGACGTTCCTTGGCGCGCGTGGCCTGGAAGGCGACCAGGATGGCGTCGCGCACGATGTCCAGCCGCTCACCCTCACGGAACATGTGCTCCGTCCGGCACAGCCCGATGCCCTGAGCGCCGTAGCCGCGCGCCTGCGCGGCCTCCTCCGGCTTGTCCGCGTTGGTCCAGACCTGGAGCCGGCGGACCTTGTCAGCCCAGCCGAGGACCTGCTGCAACTCCGGCTGGTCCTCGAAGCGTGCCGCCACGGTGGGCAACGCACCCAGGTAGACATCGCCCGTCGAGCCGTCGACGCTGATGGGGTCGCCCTCCGCGAACGACTGACCGCCGGCCGTGGCGGTGCGGCTGGCGTAGTCGATGACGAGAGCAGAGACACCGGCCACGCAGGGCTTGCCGATCTGGCGCGCGACCACCGCAGCGTGGGACGTGGCGCCGCCGCGCGCCGTGAGGATGCCCTGCGCCGCAGCCATGCCGTGGAAGTCGTCGGGCGAGGTCTCGATGCGGACGAGCACCACCTTCTCGCCCGCGGCGGCCTGCTCGGCGGCCCGATCGGCGTTGAACACAGCCTTGCCCACCGCAGCGCCGGGCGACGCGTTGAGGCCGCGCGCGATGCGCGTCGCCGCGGCCAGCGCCGAGGGGTCGAACTGATCGCGCAGCAGCTGATCGACCTGCTCCGGTTCGATGCGAGCGAGCGCCTCGCGTTGGGAGAGGATGCCCGCATCGACCATGTCCACGGCGATGCGCACGGCGGCTGCCGCGGTGCGCTTCGCAGAGCGCGTCTGGAGCATGAAGAGCCGGCCGCGCTCGATGGTGAACTCGAGGTCCTGAACGTCGCGGTAGTGCACTTCAAGCCGCTGGGCGATGCGCTGGAACTCGGCATAGGCGTCGGGCAGCTCGTCCTGCATGCGGCTGATGGGGTTGGGCGTGCGGATGCCCGCCACCACGTCCTCGCCTTGGGCGTTGGTGAGGTACTCGCCGTAGAGCACCTTCTCCCCCGTGTTCGGGTCGCGCGTGAAGGCCACGCCGGTGCCCGAGTCGTCACCCATGTTGCCGAAGACCATGGTCATGACGTTGACCGCCGTGCCCAGGTCGTGAGGGATCTTGTTGTACTCCCGGTAGTCGCGGGCCCGCTTGCCGAACCATGAGGCGAAGACCGCCTTGACGGCCAGGTCGAGTTGCTCATTCGGGTCGGACGGGAACTCGTGCCCCGTCTCCTCCCTGACGATGGCCTTGAAGCGCCCCGCCACCTCACGCAACGCGGTGGCGTCCAGGTCCGTGTCCAGCTCCATGCCGCGCTCGCGCTTGGCCTCGTCGAAGACGTGGTCGAACCGCTCCGCCGATACGCCCAGCACGATGCGCCCGAACATCTGGATGAAGCGCCGGTAGGCGTCCCAGCCAAAACGCTCGTTGCCGGTCAGCGTGACCAGGCCCTGCAACGTCTCCTCGTTGAGCCCCAGGTTGAGGACGGTGTCCATCATCCCCGGCATGGAGAAGCGGGCGCCGGACCGCACGCTCACGAGGAGCGGGTCATCGACGTCGCCAAAGCCCTTGCCGGTCTCCTGCTCGACCGCCTTGACCGCCGCGAGAACGTCCTCCCAGAGCCCTTCGGGCAGCTGCTGGCCGGCCGCGAAGTAGTCGTTGCAGGCCTCGGTCGTGATGGTGAAGCCGGGCGGCACGGGCAGCCCCGCGTTGGTCATCTCGGCCAGACCGGCGCCCTTGCCGCCGAGAAGGTCGCGCATGGTGGCATCGCCTTCGCCGCGCCCCGCACCGAAGGCATAGATGTAACGCTTGACGGCGCGACGTGACGGGTCGGCGGGCGCGCTGGCGGTCTCGGTCACGGGCAGGCTCCTCAGGCGCAGACGGATCGTGGAGGGGTCTGCGATTCTACCCGCGGCGTGCCGCTTCCACCTCAGTGTCGCGCCTGGATAGCCGGACCGCCGTGGTCGAGCGTCGCGCGGCGTCGATCCGCCACGCCGGCGGGGATGTCCGCTGTGGGTCGATCAACTTGGTCGCCAGCGCGGGTTCCCCACGCAGGAGATCCACCAGGAGCCGCACCAGCTCGGGATCGAATTGCTTCTCAGCGTGGAGGTCAAGCTCCTCCAGTGCCCGCTCAAGGCCGCGGGCGGCGCGATAGGGTCGATCATGGGTCATCGCATCGAAGGCGTCCGCGATGCACACGATGCGCGCCTCGAAGGGGATCGCCGAGCCGCGCAGGCCGTCCGGATAGCCGTGTCCGTCGAAACGCTCGTGATGCGACCGAGCGATGCGGCGCGCCAACTCGAAGCCCGAGCCATGTTCCAGGATGTGCTCGCCCCAGATCGTGTGCTGGCGCATGATCTCCCACTCGGCTTCGTCGAGGGCCTCGGGTTTGAGCAGGATCCGGTCGGGAACGTGCAGCTTCCCGACATCGTGCAGCATGGCCGACCAGCCCACGTCCGCCGCTCGCTCCGTCCCGATGCCTGCCGCCACGGCCAGCCGTTCCGCCACGAGCTGCACCCGCAGGACGTGGTCGCCGGTGTCGGTGTCCTTGGCTTCTGCGCCGCGGGCCAGAGCGACCATCCCGTCACGCTCCCGTTGTTCGATCTGCACGGCGGCCGTCTGCCAGCCCAGCAGCGAGTGCCGGGCGCGATCGAAGAGGAGGCCGGTCACTCCGCCCACGCCCAGATACATGACCATGCGCATCGGGCCCACACCAGAGCTCCAGTCACTGGTCTCGATCCGCCACATGAACGGAGCCAGGAACAGGGCGACCAGGAGCGCCGAGGCGAGCCCTCCGCCGAGCCCGAAGAGGTACGCAGCGATGATGATCGGGGCGTACGCGAGATGGTTGAGAGGGGCGGGGTCGCCCGTCACGCGAGCCACACTGAGCGCCGTTGCGACCAGGAGGAAGATGGCGCCGACCGCCAGGACGCGATGCAGTCGCGCTCGTTCCGGCCCGACGCGCAGGGGTGCCGTAACACCCCGTCCTATGCTTTGTCCGTGAGCCAATGCTCTTGTCCCTCTCCCGAGCCGGCGCCGCCTCAGGCGTCCCGGCCAGGCTCGGCCGGCCCGGAGTCTACTCCCACTTGACCTCGACGGCAATCGCCCCGCGGCGGCGATCGACCCTGCGGCGATCGACCCTGCGGCGATCGTCCTGACGGTCACCGTCGCGGACGGCTGGCCCGTGGACCCTGCCGACGGCACCATCGTCCGAGGCACGGCTTCTCGGGCGATGCTGACCGAAGCGTCGGCGGCGGCACTGGCTTACGAGGCGATCGGACCGATACAGCCGACGAGCCGGCGTTCATGGCGGTAGCGGTCGCTCGCGAGCGGCGCGACCCGCCGCGATAGCACCTCCGCGACGATAGCGACGTCGATCCCGCGGTCGGCGGCGTCGACCGATGTCTCCCTGCGCGGCGGCGGGCTTGCGCCTCTTGCCGTGGCAGGGCTCCTCTCTGGCGCCGACGCCGTCGCGCCTCGCGCCGTGGCCTCGCTCTGGTGTCCTGAAGTCGCGTCTCTGGTGCCTGGCTCGTGCCCGTCGTGCCATCATCGGGGGCATGAGCGATCCCGACCTTCTATCTCTGCCCCGTATCTCAAGCCTGCTGCTCTCGCCTGACGGTCAGCGACTGGTCGCCTCTGTGGCTCGGCCGGCACCCGATGGAAAGAAGATGCACACCGCGATCTGGGCCCTCGATCCCTCTGGCGAGGGCCCACCGAGGCGGCTGACCCGGTCAGCGCCGGGCGAGACCGTCGGTGCCTTCCTGCGTGACGGCTCCCTGCTCTTTACCTCCGCGCGACCTGATCCCGATCGTCCCCAGGAGGAGGAAGCGGACGAAGAGAGCGGACGTCTGTGGCTGCTCCCGGCCGGGGGCGGCGAGGCACGCGTGCTGATCGGTCCATCGGGCGGTGTGGACGGTGTGCGCGCAGCGCGTCACGCGGACGTCGTGGTCTTCAGCGCAGCGGTCTTCCCGGGCACCACGAGCCTGGCCGGCGACCGCGACCGGCACAAGGCGCGCACCAAGGCCGGTGTCGAAGCCTTGCTCTTCGAGGGGTACCCGATCCGGCGCTGGGACCACTACCTCGGGCCCCGGGAGCGTCACCTGTTCCGGGCCGCTCTGCCACCCGGCGAGGAACGCATCACCGAGCCCGTGGATCTCACTCCGGATGCGGGCCAGGCGCTTCTCGAGACCGGCTACGACGTGACGCCTGATGGCGCCACCATCGTCACGGCCTGGTCCGTCACGACGGAGCTCACTCGCCTCCACGAGCGCCTGGTGGCCATCGATGCCACGAGCCGCGAGCGTCGCTTCCTCTCGCCCGATGACGGGCACTGGTACTCGGAGCCCGCCTGCAGCCCCGACGGTCGCTGGGTGGTCGCCACACGCCAAGGGCCCGGTTCGCCGGAGAGGGTCGGTGACCAGACGCTCTGGCTGGTCGATCTACGCAGCGGCGAGGGGCGTGACCTGACGCCGGACGTGGACCTCTGGCCCCACGCTCCGGCCTGGACGCACGACTCTGAGGCCATCCTTTTCACGGCCGACCGGCAGGGCGCTGCCGCAGTCCTGCGTGTCGAGCTGACGAAGGGCCAAGTGACCGTGCTCGCGGACGAGGGAGCCTTCACCGACTTGGCACCGACCCCCGACGCCAAGCGCGCCTTCGCCATCCTTTCCAGCTACGCCGCCCCGCCGCAGGTGGTGCGCCTGGAGGCGTCAGCGCAGGCCGGGGCAGAGGCGCGTGGACAGCAGCCGATGCCCATCGGCTCGTTCCCGGAGCTCGCCGCATTCGAGCTGCCGGGTACGGTGGAGCGGCTTACCGCTCGCGCCTCCGACGGCGTGGAGGTGCCCTCGTGGCTCGTCCTGCCCCGAGAGGCCTCGTCGGAGGCACCGGTCCCCTTGGTGGTGTGGGTACATGGCGGCCCGCTCGCCTCTTGGAACAGCTGGCACTGGCGCTGGAACCCGCATCTCCTGGCCGCTGCCGGATATGCCGTCTTGCTGCCCGATCCGGCGCTCTCCACCGGATACGGCATCGACTACATCCAGCGCGGCTGGGGCCGCTGGGGCCAGGAGCCCTACACGGACGTCATGGCCGCGGTCGACGCCGCGCTGGAGCGACCGGACCTTGACGCAGACCGCACGGCGCTGATGGGCGGCTCGTTCGGTGGCTACATGGCCAACTGGGTGGCCGGCCAGACCGATCGCTTC
>JBBSMF010000080.1:0-6124 GCA_038233295.1 Candidatus Limnocylindrales bacterium
ACAGCTCGGTGGTCCTGGCCCAGCTGCTTGCAGAGGACCACCATCCTGACTCGACGTTCTGGCAGGATGGTCCCTTCGTATCGAGCCGCCTCCTCGAATATGAGGTCTGGAACCGGATCAACGGCCGACGTTTGGCGCCCACCCATGCGGACGACGTTCGGATGCTGCTGGCCAGGCTGGCCTACCTGGAACTCGCTCCGGCGGTCCTGGCGCGGGCCGTTGAACCGTTCCCCGTCCGTGTCCGGACCCTGGACGCGCTTCACCTGGCTTCGATCGACTTCTTGCGTGGCCTCGGCCAGCGCCCGACGTTGGCTACGTACGATCACCGGCTTTCAGAGGCGGCCACATCGCTCGACATCCCTCTGGCCACGCTCTGACTGGGTCGCGAGAGCCGGCTGGATCAGGCGTCGGGGGCGCGTACGATGCGTCGATGGTCATCGACCTGAACGCGGACGTGGGTGAGAGCTATGGCGCATGGGTGATGGGCGCCGACGTGGATCTGATGCCGTTCATCACCTCGGCCAATGTGGCCTGCGGCGCGCACGCGGGCGACCCGGTCACCATGTCCCGGACCGTGGCGCTGGCCCGACAGCACGGCGTGGCGGTGGGCGCGCATCCCGGATATCCCGATCGGGATGGCTTCGGGCGGCGTGACCTGGCCATGTCCGCAGAGGAGCTGGAGGCGAGCCTTTTGGCGCAGGTCGGCTCGCTGTGGGCCATCGCCAGCGCTGCCCGCATCGATCTCGGACACGTGAAGCCCCACGGGGCGCTGTACAACGGTGCCGCCACCGACCCGGGTCTAGCCGGGTGCGTGGCACGGGCTATCGCTCGCTGCCCGGGCGAGCTGACCCTGGTGGGTCTGGCCGGTTCGGCGCTGATCGATGCGGGGCTCGAGGCGGGGCTGCCGGTCGCCTCCGAGGCGTTCGCGGATAGAGCCTACGAGCCCGACGGCTCGCTTCGGCCCCGGTCGCTGCCCGGCGCTGTCCATACCGACCCGGTGGTCGCCGCGGCGCAGGCGGTCTCCATCGCGCGTGACGGCCGCGTGATCGCCCACGACGGTTCCACGATGGAGGTCCGTGCCGACACGATCTGTCTTCACGGCGACACACCGGACGCGGCCGCCATCGCGAAGGCCGTTCGCGAGGCGCTGGATACGGCCGGCATCGATGTCCGGGCACTGACGGCGAAGCGTGGCTGACCGCGTGCGGGTCGAGCCGTACGGTGATGCCGCGGTCCTGGTCACCTTGGGCGACACGATCGACCTGGACGTCAACCGACGGGTCCATGCCATCGCCCAGTACCTGGATGCGATGGACGAGGGCTTGAAGGACTTCACCTGGGGCAGTTCCGTGCCCGCGTATGCCTCACTGCTCATCCCGTTCGACCGGTGGGAGGTGTCCGCCCATGAGGCCGCGCAGTACTTCCAAGAGCTCATCGACGAGCTGGACATCGGCCGGGAGGCGGAAGCCCTCTCCCGCACGGTCGAGATCGCGGTGCGCTACGGCGGGGAGGATGGGTCGGATCTGCTGGACGTGTCGGAGCGCACCGGCCTGACGCCGTCGCAGGTCAGCGAAGCTCATGCGTCGGTCGACTACGCCTGCTTCTTCCTGGGCTTCGCGCCCGGCTTCGGGTACCTGGGAGTCCTGCCAGCCGAGTTGGAGCTGCCGCGACGAGGCGAGCCGAGGACGCGCGTGCCGGCCGGCAGCGTGGCCATCGCCGGCCGTCAAACGGCGGTCTATCCCAGCGCCACACCGGGCGGCTGGCACCTCATCGGACGGACCGAGGCGGTCTTGTGGGACGTGCAGCGCGAGCCGCCGGCCCTGCTCGCGCCCGGCGACCGGGTGCGCTTCGTAGCCGACCGGCGCTGATGGTGCTGGAGGTCCTCGAGCCGGGACTCCTATCGACCATCCAGGACGGGGGACGGGATGCGGCACACCTGGGTGTGCCTGGTGGTGGAATGTGCGACCGTACCGTGCGGGAGATCGTGGCGTGGCTGCTCGACACCGACGATCCCGTCGCGGTGGAGATGACCCTGCTGGGAGCGACCTTCGCGGTGCGCGAGAGCTGCGTAGTCGGCGTGGTGGGCGCCGATCTTGGCGGGGAGGTCGTCGAGGAGGGACGCCCGGTGCCGCCGGGCACGACGGCGCTGCTGCACGCAGGGACCACCCTGCGCTTCGGCGCGGCTCGGGACGGCGCGCGGGCTTACGTGTCGCTGGCCGGTGGCATCGACGTTCCCGAGGTCCTGGGCTCACGCTCGACCTGCCTGGCGGGAGGCTTCGGTGGGTTCCACGGACGACCGCTTCGAGCGGGTGACATCCTCCGACCGGCCACAGCGCAGCGGCTCGATCTGGCGGGCCGGAAGTGGCCCGGTCTCGCCTCAGGAGGCTTGCCTGAGCCTGGTGTGACTCCCATCCGTGTGGCGCTGGGGCCGCACGTGTCCGATGTTGGCGCGGATGCTCTCGACGGGCTCTTGGGCACCGACTGGACGGTCGATCCGCGTTCCGATCGGATGGGCCTGCGACTGGACGGGCCGCCCATGCCCGGCGGTGCGCGCCGAGAGCTGCTGTCCCTGCCGATGGTGGCGGGCGCCGTCCAGCTCCCACCGGGCGGAGCACCCATCGTCCTGCTGGCCGACCACCAGACGGTGGGCGGCTACCCTGTGCCGCTCGTCGTCTCCTCTGTGGACATCCCCCGACTGGCCCAGCTGCGGCCGGGCGATCGGCTGCGCTTCGATGGCGTCACGATCGATGAGGCCTTCCGGCTGGGCATGGCCGAGCTCTGGGCATCGAAGGACGTCGAGGATCTCTTCGAGCGGTCCCTCGCGAAAGGGACCGCGTGAGTCAGCATCGTTCCTATACCGTTCGGCGCTCGGTGCGGGCGAAACACGTCCGCCTGACGGTCACGCGCCATGGCGAGGCGATAGTGGTCCTGCCCATGCGCGCCCCGGAACGCTCGGCGGCGCTCTTCGTGGAGCGGCACACGGCCTGGCTCGACCGGCAGATGGCGCGCATCCGGGCCGGCAGGGACCGCGAAGCGGCGCGTCCCTCCCTGGCCGCGGGACGTCGGATCAGCGTTCATGGGCGAGACCGGATCGTAATGGCAGCCTCCGCACAGGAGCGTGAACGACTGGAGCACTCATTGCGGCGAGAGGCCCGACATGTGCTGGAGGCGCGCGTCGCGGCACTCGCGCCGCTGGTCGGTGTAACGCCAGCGCGCCTTACCGTACGCGCCCAGCGCGCCCGGTGGGGAAGCGCCTCGCGGAGTGGCTCCCTCTCGCTGAACTGGCGGCTGATACTGGCGCCACCACGGGTGCTCGACTACGTCGTGATCCACGAGCTGGCTCACCTCGCGGAGCCGGGCCACACGCCGCGCTTCTGGGCTCTCGTGCGGCGGCACGCTCCGGAAGCCGATGTCGCTCGTGCCTGGCTGCGCGAGCATCACGGGGAGCTGCTCGCCGCGCTCGACTGAGCGATCGCCTAGCCGGTGGTGCGCGTGAGGAGCTAGAGCCTAACGATTCGTCACGATCGATGAACACGATGGCCGCCCGCGCGACATCCTGCCACCCGCAAGACTCTGAGGACCCGTAAACGGGTGCCCCGACGTGTCGATCTCCCCGCCGCTGAGCGTGGACGATCGTGGCGCGGGGGCACCGTGGGCGCGCGGGAGGGCGTTGGGTCGCCCCGAAACATGCCTGGGCGAGCTCCTTGTTCGTTCATCGTGACGATCAGCACTGATAGTGAGTCCGCCGCCGTTCCCAGGTCGGGCGCCACCACCTACGGCACCGCCGCCCGCGGCCGTGCCGGCCGCTACGCTTCGCCGGTGACCTCCGTCCTAGCCGCAGTCCTGGTCTTCGCAACGTCCGGCGCCATCCTCGTCATGGAGATCCTGGCTGGACGGCTGCTGGCCCCGTACGTGGGAGTCACGCTCGAGACGTACACCGGCATCATCGGGACCGTGCTGGGCGGCATCAGCCTGGGCACGTGGCTGGGCGGGCGAGCGGCAGACCGCGCGGACCCGCGTCGACTTCTCGGTCCGCTGCTCGTGGCCGGCGGGGCGCTGGCCCTGCTCATCGTGCCCGCGATCTCCCTGGTCGCGGCGCTGCGACCAGGGGCGGGCCCCGCGGCCATCGTGCTCTTCTCTGCGGCCGCTTTCTTCGCCCCTGCCGCGGTGCTCTCGGCAGTCACGCCCACGGTGGTGAAGCTGCAGCTGCACGACCTGTCGGAGACCGGTCACGTCGTTGGCCGCCTCTCGGCGATCAGCACCGCCGGGGCCATCGCCGGGACGTTCCTGACCGGCTTCGTGCTGGTCTCGGCGCTTCCCTCGCGGCCCATCGTGATCGCCCTGGGTGGGGCGCTCATCGTCGCCGGCGTCGCGATCGGGGTCACGGTCGGCCGGAGGCGCGGCGTCGGCCTGCCGCTCCTCGCGCTGGCGGCGCTCCTGGCCGGCGCCGGCTGGTCTGCGGCGGCGCCACAACCGTGCGAGCGCGAGAGCACCTACTTCTGTGTGCGCGTGGAGACCGACCCACTGCGCGAGAGCGGCCGGACCCTCTACCTGGACACGCTCCGCCACTCCTATGTCGACCTGGCGGACCCGACGCACCTCGAGTTCTCGTATGCCCGGATCGTGGGCGATGTCCTGACCGTCATCGCACCCGAGGGGCAGCCGCTCTCCGCGTTGCACATCGGTGGCGGCGGGTTCACCCTGCCGCGCTACCTGGCGGCCACGCGCCCGGGTTCCACCAGCCTGGTCCTGGAGCTCGATCCCACGGTCCTCGCCGTGGCGCGGGAGGAGCTCGGCCTGGTGACGTCGGATGGCCTCCGCGTTCGCGTCGGCGACGCTCGTCTGGCGCTCGGCGGTCTGCCTGACGACGCGTTCGACCTGGTCGTAGGTGACGCATTCGGTGGTCTGGCCGTGCCCTGGCACCTGACCACGCGGGAGTTCGTGGCGGAGGTCGGTCGGGTCCTGAGACCTGGCGGCCTGTACGTCATCAACGTCATCGATTACCCGCCGCTAGCCTTCGCCCGCGCGGAGGCGGCCACGCTTCGGGCCGTGTTCCCGCACGTCGCCGTCATCGCTCCCGAGGCCCGGGTCACGGGACGCTCAGGCGGGAACATCGTGCTGGTGGCGTCCGAGCTCCCGATCCCTGCTGAGGCCATCATGGAAGCGAACCGGCTGCGCCGCGGCGACGATCGGGTCGTTTCGGAAGGAGCCGGCCTGGACGCGTTCATCGGCGAGACATCGGTCCTCACCGATGACTTCGCACCGGTCGACCAGCTCCTGTCGCCACGCTAGGATGTGGGTCTCCGTCAGGATGCTGGGTCACATCGGAACCTGGATGGCCGAGGCGGGCATGGTCCTGGCCCTGGCCGCCAACGAGCCCTTCGCGCTCGTCTTCGCGACCCCGGCCTTCTGCCAGGCAAACACCTGTGGCCCGACCCTGGAGACCATCAAAGAGGTTGCTGTCGAATACCCTGATCTGACGTTCATCAACGTCGAGCCGTTCGTCATGGAGGTGCGCGACGGCAGCTTGCAACCAGTACTCTCCACCGAGGGACAGTTGCAACAAGCGGCTTGGCAGCTGGTCAGCGAGCCGTTCTTGGCGGTCGTGGCCGGGAGCGGCATCCTCCAGGCGAAGTTCGAGGGCGTGCTGGGGGCGGACGAGCTACGAAACGCGTTGCAGACTCTCTGATGGGTTCCGCACATCGCATCGTCGGGCGTGCGCGAGTGGCGTCCGCGATCGCGCTTGCCCTCGTCGTACTGATCGCCTGCGAAGCCGCGGAAAGCACCGCCGCCGTCATAGTGGTGGATGTCGAGGGCACGACGGTGACGGACATCCAGGGTTTCACCCTCCGCACCCAACCGGGGCAGGATGTGCGCTTCGAGGTCGGCCAGCTGGAGATGGCGGATGGGGCCTTCCCAGCCTCGCACCTGCGCGAGCACATGGCGCTGGCGAGCGCGGTGGTAGTGGACTATCGGCCCGACGGCGAAGGGCTGGTGGCCTTCCGTCTCAGCGACGCCCCATGACGGAGCACGCCCACGGTCGCACCGCGGCCGGCCGCGACCGCCGCTCGCTCGTCCTCGTGCTGGCCATCAGCTCCATCGTCTTCATGGTGCAGCTCGCCGG
>JBBSMF010000081.1:0-6022 GCA_038233295.1 Candidatus Limnocylindrales bacterium
ATGGGAGGTCGGGAGTCGTACGAGAAGCACCTGGTCGGCAGCTCCGTGCGGTGTGCGGTCGCGATCGGTATCCATCCGGGGGTCATTGTGCGATAGACTGCGCGGCCTACGGCGACGACCGAGAGGAGTAACTTCCGCACCGGCCGGCAGAGACCGCGGGTCCTGGCTGCAAGCCCGCGGCGGCACGATGGATGTGAAGGTCGCTCGCGAGTCGTGGCGGCAGTGGTGCCCGATAGCGCGCCATGAGGGCTCTCGTCCTTGACCGGGACCGCGATGTGTGGCCCCCCGAGGGGAGCTGAACCAGCAGGTGGTACCACGACCCCGTTCGTCCGCTGGACGAGCGGGGCGTTTCGATTCAAGGAACGACGATGACAGAGCAGCAGTCGATAACGGATACCGGCGAGACCGGGATGGCCAGGACCTACCGGCCGGCCGACATCGAGCCACGCGTCTACGCGCGCTGGCTGGCAGCGGACGTCTTCGCTCCCGACGGCATCGGATCGCGCGCCGATCAGTCCAAGCCGCCGTTCGTCATCGTCCAGCCCCCGCCGAACGTGACCGGCGCCTTGCACCTGGGCCACGCCGCACGGGGCACGGTCGAGGACCTGATGATCCGACGTGCTCGCATGCAATGCCGCCCCACGCTCTGGTTGCCGGGCGTCGACCACGCCTCCATCGCCGCCCAATTCGTGCTCGACGGCGTGATCGCCGCGGAGGGGGAGACCCGTCAGTCGCTGGGCAGGGAGCGATACCTCGAGCGCATGTGGCGCTTCATGGAGGAGACGCGTGGCGTCATCCGCGATCAACAGCGCCGCCTGGGCCTCTCGGCGGACTGGTCCCGCGAGCGCTTCACGATGGACGAGGGCTCCGCGCAGGCGGTCCGCACGAGCTTCAAGCAGCTGTATGACGACGGTCTCGCCTATCGCGGCGAGAGGCTCATCAACTGGTGCCCGGGCTGCCGGACCAGCCTCTCGGACCTGGAGGTCATCGCCACGCCCGAGACCGGCACGCTGTGGTCCGTGCGCTACCACCTGCTGCCTGCGGAGGGGGCCGATGCAGCCGCGCTGGTGTCCGCCGCGGAGGTGGAGGCGATCACCGTGGCGACCACGCGGCCCGAGACGATCCTGGGCGACACGGCCGTGGCCGTGCATCCCGAGGACGAACGATACCGGGCCCTGGTGGGCAGGCGCGTCCGGATCCCCTTCGTCGATCGCATCGTGCCCATCATCGCCGACGAGATGGTGGACCGCGCCTTCGGCACGGGCGCCGTCAAGATCACCCCCGCCCACGATCCGGCCGATCTCGAGACGGCGCAGCGCCACGACCTGCCCATCATCGATGTGATGGAGGACGACGGATCCATCAACCATCTGGGCGCCGCCTTCGGAGGTCTGCCTGGTCTCGAGGCGCGCCGCCGCATCGTGGCCGAGCTGGAGTCGAACGGCGATCTGGTCGCCGCATCTCCGCACGAGATGGTCATCGGCCGCTGCCAGCGCTCGGACGACGTCGTCGAGCCGCGCCTCAAGGTCCAGTGGTTCATCGACGTCAAACCCATGGCCGAGCGCGCCATGAAGGCCGTCCGTGACGGCCGCACCCGGATCGTGCCCAAGCGCTACGAGAAGGTGTTCTTCAACTGGATGGAGAACATCCGCGACTGGAACGTGAGCCGGCAGCTCTGGTGGGGGCACCGTATCCCGGCTTGGTACTGTCCCGACGGACACGTCACCGTCAGCGACAAGCCGGAAGGGCCGGATGCTTGCGCCACGTGCAAGCTGCCCGCCGGAGATCTTCGCCAGGACGAGGACATCTTCGACACCTGGTACAGCAGCGGGCTCTGGTCGTTCTCCACGCTGGGCTGGCCCGAGGCGACGGACGACATGCGCCGTTACTACCCGGGCACGGTCATGGAGACCGGCTACGACATCCTCTTCTTCTGGGTCGCCCGGATGATGATGCTGGGCGAGTGGCTCACGACGCGTGAACCGTTCGGCACCGTCCTGCTCTCGGGCTTGCTGCGCGACCCGTACGGCAAGAAGATGTCCAAGACGAGGGGCAACGTCATCGACCCACTGGGGGTCATCGATGAGCTGGGCGCTGACGCGCTGCGCTTCGCCCTGGTGCACGGCAGCGGGCCGGGCGGTGACCAACGACTGGGTCCGAGCCAGTTGGAGGGGGCGCGAAACTTCGGCAACAAGCTATGGAACGCGGCCCGATTCGTCCTCGGTTCGCGACCCGACGCAGTGCCCGACGGGCCGCTCGACCTGCCCGTCGGCGGGTACCTGGGCCCGGCCGAGCACTGGATCCTGGCGCGCTGTGCCCGGACGGTCGAAGAAGTGGAAGAGGCATACCGGACGTTCGCCTTCGGGGAGGCCGCGCGGCTGCTCCACGACGCTATCTGGAACGAGTACTGCGACTGGTACCTGGAGCTGGCCAAGGTGCGTCTCTCCGCGGACGACGCACAGCGCCGCGCTGGGACATGGGCGGTCCTCACCTGGGTCCTGGACCGCTATCTCCGGTTGCTGCATCCCGTCATGCCGCACCTGACCGAGGAGATCTGGGCTCGTTTGCCGCACCTGACCGGCGATCCGGATCTGCTCATCGTGGCCGGCTGGCCGGACGCGGGGCGCGAAAAGGCGCTAGTGGATGAGGCCCAGGCTCGCGGCGTCCAAGGGCTCATCGAGCTGGTCAGCGGCATCCGTAACGCTCGTTCCGAAGCCGGCATCGAGCCTGGGCTGTGGCTGCCTGCCTCGCTCCACATCACCGATCCGGACGCCCTGGCGGCATATGGCGCACTTCAGACCGCGGTGGAGAGGCTGGCCCGCGTGCGCGCTACTCTGGTTGGCGATCGCGCTCAGCTGGACCTCATCGAAGGGGCTCTGACGGTGCTCGTGCGACCCGGCGAAGCCCGTCTCGCCCGAGGCGGCTCGGACCTCATCCGAGAGCGCGAGCGTCTCGTCAAGGAGTTGGCCGAGGCAGACCGGATGCTGATCGAGACGGAGGCCCGCTTGGCCGACCAGCGCTTCGTGGAGCGTGCCCCGGAGGCCGTGGTGCAGGGTGCGCGCGACCGGCTGGCGGAGCTCAGCGAGCGCGTCGAGCGGCTGCGTGCCCGTGTGACCGCCTGATCCAGGGTCCCGACAGGGTAGGATTCGCTGGCGGGTGCCGATCCCCGCGATCGATCACGAAGGTGAGGCCGGTGCCCCTGGATTTCCTGAAACGCCGAGGCGACAAGCCACAGCCCACGGCAGACGTGGCGCCGGCCATGCGTCCCGAGGATGTCGAGGCTGAGGAGCACGAGCTCAAGCTGACGTACCGGGCCAAGACCAGCCAGGGCGTGCGCATGGCGGCCGGCCCCAATGCCCTGAACGAGCTCCCCAACATGCTGCATGGCATCGCCCGCTCGCCCATCGAGGTGATCGAGCCCCTGGCGGTCGAGCTCGGCGAGGCGGCTCCGGTCATCCATAAGCCGGAGCAGGCGATGCAGTGGATCAAGGCCAACCACGAGCGAAGTCCCGTGGCGCGCCACGCGCTGGTCGTCCTGGAGTCGGTGGAAGCATTCGACGCGGCATTCGAGACGATGGCCGTGGCATTGCTCAGCGGTGACGTAGATACGAGCGGCTACCCCGGCTACGACGCGATCCTGGGCGGCGTGGCCGCCCACTGGGATGAGGCCTCCGGGGACATGGTGGTGCGCGGCGTCGTCGGCTGGGGCGGACCGGGGGTCAGAGGCGATACGGACCGTGCCGCTCAGAAGATCCTGGCCAGCCTCCTCGCCAACGTGCTCGCCTCACAGCATGCGGTGGGCTTCACGCCGGCGGAACGACCGGTTCCCAGCGGCGGGTCTGGCGGACTGGTCTGCGCCCACTGCGGCTTCGCGTCCGCGCACGAACGTGCCTTCTACTGCCCCCGTTGTGGCATGCGGATGGTGCGGGGCTAAGCCCGGACCGTGCCCACCTACGAGTACCTGTGCAGCTCCTGCGCGCGCCGCATAGATGTCCTTCATGGCATCCACGCCGACGGCCCGACGACCTGCGAGGCGTGTGGTGGCGCGCTGCGCAAGGCCATCTCCGCAGCGGCCGTGGTCTTCAAGGGCTCCGGCTGGGCCAAGAAGGACGCGGCGCGAGCGGCGGCGCGACCGGCCTCCGACAAGGCCGGCTCCGAAGGGTCGCCTGAGGGCGATGGCGCGAAGGACGCCGCGCCGGCCACTCCCAGCGACACGGACGCGGGACGTTCCTCTACGTCCGCCGAGAAGAGCACTCCTGCCGCGAAGCCTTCCACGAAGGAGGTCCCCCGCGCACGGGGAGGGCAGGACTCATCGAAGAGGGCCGCTGAGAAGGGATCGACCGACTCGCGCCGGGCCGGCTGACGTGCCGCACCATCCCGCTGGAGCGGCGCCATGAGCGATCCTGCCGAGACGCGCAGGCCGGAAGAGCCGCCCGCCCTGAGCGTGGGAGATCGCCTGGGCGTCGTGAAGCGGCGGCTGTTGAGGGATCGGCGCGTGGCGGAGGTCCAGACCGTGACCTTCGCGGTCGGCGAGGCGAGCGGAGGGCTGCTCGCGGCCGGGCTGGCCTTCAATGCCCTTTTCGCCATGATTCCGGCGCTGCTCTTCATGGTGGGACTGTTGGGCTTCGTGATAGGTGACCCGGCGCGTGCCCAGGAGATCGTGGAGTCGTTGGTGCAGCGGGTGCCAGCCGTGGCCGATCTTGCGGATGCCGTTCTGGGGCCGCTGGTAGCGGGGGCGGGAGCCTTCTCCGTGGTGGGCATCATCGGGGTCGCGTGGGGCGCCAGCGGGTTCTACAGCTCGCTGGATGAAGCGATGCGTCGCCTCTTTCCGGGCGGCGCGCCGCGCGGCATCGTGTCCCAGCGCATCCGCGGCGTGGTGGCCGTCTTCGGATTGGTGGGCGCCGCTCTGGCGGCCGTGACGGCTAATGGCGTCGTGTCGCTGCTCGATGCCGTATTGATCCTGCCCGAGGGCGTCGAGACGGTCCGGGTGCTGAGCACTGTGCTGATGATGGTCGTCTTCATCCTGGTGGTGCTGTTCACCTACCTGGTGGTACCGACCGCCAGCCCGCCTCTCCGCGCGGCTCTCCCGCCTGCCTTGCTGGCGGGCATCAGCATCGGCTTGCTCACAGCGCTGTTCAGTGTGCTCGCCCCATTCCTGGTGGGACGGCTCTCCGGTCTGGGGCTGCTGGCGACGGTCTTCGGCGCGCTCGTGTGGCTGCGCCTGGTCTTCCAGATGCTCGTGTATGGCGCAGGGTGGGCACGCATCCGACGGGACCGGACACGACGCAAGTCGACCGTGCCGACCCTCGATCCCGCCTGAGTAGCCGGTGTCGGCTCAGCCTTGAGCGCTGCCGCAACGCCGGCAGAAGCGGGCCTGCGCGGAAAGCGGAAGGCCACAACCTCCGCAGGACCGAACGCCCGAGACCGCTCGTGGCGGGCTGGCCGAGGCGCCATGACGACCGCTGAACGGCTTGGACAGGAGGGATGTGATGCCCCGCTGAGGTTGTGGCGCGGTCTCGGCGGCGACCCCGTTCGCGTGGAGCGGTCCGGGCGGCCAGGCGGACGGCGCTGGGATAGCAGGATCGTCGGGCGCCGTGATGCTCCACGCCGCGGCCGGCGGCGGCGGTGCCAAGATAGGCTCTAGCTCGGGCTCGACCAGCGCGACCGGCTCGGGCTCCGGCTCGGGCTCCGGCTCGGGCTCGACCTCGACGACCGGCTCCGGCTCGGGCTCGGGCTCGTCCTCGACGACAGGCTCCGGCTCCGGCTCCGGCTCGGGCTCGACCTCGACGACCGGCTCCGGCTCCGGCTCGACCTCGACGACAGGCTCCGGCTCGGGCTCGACCTCAACGACAGGCTCCGGCTCCGGCTCCGGCTCGACCTCGACGACCGGCTCCGGCTCCGGACGGGCAGCGGCCGGGTCGAAGAGTGTCGCCCAATCCACGGGCGGATCTCCCTGCGAAGGATCGTCTTGCACCGGTGTCGGTCCGAGAAGCAACTGGTTCCAGGCAGCGGTCAGCGCCAG
>JBBSMF010000082.1:0-6020 GCA_038233295.1 Candidatus Limnocylindrales bacterium
ACAGCTGAGGGACGCATTCGCGCACCACGTGTGGGCCACGTTGCGGCTGATCGATGCCTGCCTCCCGCTGAGCGAAGAGCAACTGGCGACCGCCGTGCCCGGGACGTACGGCTCGATCCTCGACACGGTCCGTCACCTCGTGGGCGGTGACTCGGGGTACCTGTTCGTGGTAGGTGGCGGGCGCACCCAGCCCATCGAAGGGGAGGGCTTGGGCCTCCCCGAGCTCCGCGCCGTGATGGAGACCCATGGCGCTGGCTGGTCCACGGTCCTGGAGGGCGAGCTGGATCCGGAAGCCATCCTGGTGAGGCACCGCGACGACGGCTCCGAGTTCCACGCCCCGCGGGGCGTCCGGCTGGCCCAGGTGCTGCACCACGGCACGGACCATCGCAGCCAGGTGTGCACCGCACTCACGACGCTCGGTATCGAACCGCCGGAGATCGATGTCTGGGACTTCGCTTGGGAGCATGGCCGCGTCCAGGAGACCCAGCCCGCCTCCTGACCTCGACGACCGTCGACAGTCCTTAGTTATACTCCCGGTATGAAGACCGCCGTTTCGGTCCCCGACGACGTGTTCGCCCGCGCCGAGCGTCTCGCCCGTGCTGCGGGCAGATCGCGGAGCGACGTGTACAGCGCCGCCCTCCGCGAGTACGTGGCGCGTCATGAGCCGGACGATGTCACCGAGGCGGTGAACCGTGTCATCAAAGAGCTCGGGGAGGACGCGCCCCCTGACGGGTTCGCTCAGGAGGCGTCCAGGCAGGTGCTCGAGTCCTCAGAGTGGTGATCTCACAGGGCGATGTGTGGTGGGCGGACCTGCCCCAGCCCATCGGATCCGGGCCTGGCTATCGCCGGCCTGTCGTCGTCGTTCAGGGCGACGCCTTCAACCGAAGCTCGATCCGCACGGTCGTGTGCGTACTCGTGACCAGCAGTCTGAAGTGGCTGGACGCGCCGGGCAACGTCATGCTTGGAGCGCCACAGACGGGGCTTCAGCGCGACTCGGTGGCCAACGTGTCGCAGGTGACGACCCTGGACAGCTCGGCTCTGACCGAACGAGTCGGGAAGCTCAGCCCCTCGAAGCTCGAGCTGCTGTTGGCTGGTCTAGACAT
Organism: Candidatus Limnocylindrales bacterium; assembly: GCA_038233295.1. Lineage (GTDB taxonomy): Bacteria > Chloroflexota > Limnocylindria > Limnocylindrales > CSP1-4 > Palsa-1032. Next base: position 1,104 of record JBBSMF010000082.1, read on the forward strand.
CGTGCTCGGCCGCTAGAGGGCCCGCCGTGAGCGTCACCATCGAGAACCCGATCATCGACTCGGCCTTCGTGGAGCCGAACCAGCAGATGCGCCTCCTCGTTCTTGATGTTCAGGCTCACCGTCGAGATTGGTGGCGTCGTGTACCATGTGTCCACATGGAACGGGTCGGAGTGCGGCGGTTGCGGGAGCGCCTTGGCGAGTACGTAAGTCGCGCGGAAGCGGGTGAGCGCATCGAGGTGACCGACAGGGGTCGGCCCGTGGCGCGACTCGAGCCGGCGTTGCAGCCGGCCGAACCGCTCGAAGCGCTCATCGCGGAGGGCCTCGTCAAGCGAGCACTGACGCCCGGAGGGCTGGATGGGCTGGAACTCCCGCGCGGGCCGATCAGCACCGCGGGCAGCGATGCGATCGACGAGCTCCGGGCGGAGCGACCCTGAGCGTCGATAAGGGCGTCCTCTACCTGGACTCGTCAGCACTCGTGAAGCTGCTGGTCCGGGAACGGGAGACGCAGGCGCTGACAGGCTTCCTCGCCGCACGGCCCGCGTGGGTCAGCAGCAGCCTCGCCAAGGCAGAGCTGTTACGGGCGGCGCGCAGGGCGGGCGCATCACTGGTCGGCGCCCGTGATCTGGTGGATCGCGTCGCACTCGCACCAGTGGACGATGACGTCCTCGAGCGGGCGTCGTTGCTTCAGCCGATGTCGCTCCGGACGCTTGACGCCATCCATGCGGCGACGTGCGCGCGGCTTCGCGACCGGCTTTCCGGCGTAGTCACGTACGACGCTCGGATGGCGGAGGCGCTCCGCGACCTCGGCCTGCGGGTCGTGGCCCCGGCGTGAGCCGAGCGCATCGCGAACGCCGAGCGTTTCCTGCGGGGCTTCATGGCCCACGCCATCCGCGCGGCGCTCTAGGCGGATGCCGCCACGTCGGGCTGTTGACTGGTCCGGTAAGGGCTCCGCTCCAAGATCCGTCGGACACGATGCGGGCAGGCTCGCTGACCTTGTCGATCAGTTCTCCTCGACCTGTGGCGGAGCGGCTTCGAGCGCCGCGAGCGGCCCATCTCCCAGCTTCGGCGACGCAGCCCGTATCGCGGCCACTACGTAGCGCCAAAACGAGACGCGATCGCTGTCGGTTGCATCCAGGGAGACCCAGGCGGCGAGCATTCTCAAACCGCCGCTGGCCAGCCAGTCGGCGACGAGGGTGGTCTTCCCGAATCCAGGCGCCGAGACGAGCGTGAGCTTCGCTCCCGGGGCGCGTCCCATGTGATCGGCGAGCCGCGGTCGCTCCACGAGCCGCTGCCGCGATCGCGGAGCGTGGAGCTTCGTCTCGAGCAACGGAGTCGCCATCCCAGCGCGCATTGTGGGACATCCCAAAGGCAGGGAGGCGCCGACGGGGTCGCTCGTTCAGTCCCAGAGATCGATTGGTTCGAGACCGGCGGCGACGAGCGACGAGCTCGTCACGGGAGGGACACTACCGCGCGGTCTCAGCCGGCGTGGACGTCAGCTCCAGCGACTGGCGACGCAGGAACAGCAGGCCGGCGCCGGCAGCGGCCAGCACCGCCGAGATGAGGAACGTGGGCTCGTAGCCGGCCCGGTTGGCGACCAGCCCGAGCGCGACCGGTGCCACGCCGAACGAGATGTCAAGGAAGACGGTGACCGTTCCCGCGACCGTCCCGCGCTCGGTCGGCGGCACGCGGGCCACGGCCAGTGACAGCAGCGCGGGCATGATGAACGCGACGCCAACGGCAAAGACGAATGTGCCCGCCATCAACCCTTCAGGGGAGGGGAGCAGCCCGATCAAGGCCAGCCCCAGCGCCGACACGACCAGCGCGGCGCCCGACACACGAGCCGCGCCGAAGCGGTCCGGCCACGTGGCGCCGATCAGGCGCAGGACGATCACGACGAGCGCGTAGATCACGAACGGCATGCCGGCGCCGCCCATCCCCAGGTCGCGGGCGTGGAGCGGCAGGAACGTGAAGAAGCCGGCCATGCCCCATAGCCCGAGCAGGATGATGAAGCCGGGGAAGATGCCTGCCTGATGGATCAGCGGCCCGCGCACATGGGCCGCCCTGTCCGTGCCCGCCGCCCGCGCCAGCACGCCCGGCGCCGACTCGGGCACCAACAGGGACAGCCCCACCGCTGCAACGGCCACGGCGACCGCGGCCAGCCACACCGCGTCGTAGGAGCCGGGAGCGGCGGTCAGCATGGCCTCACCGATCGGCGGCCCGATGGCGATGCCCATGTACAGCGACAGCGAGAGGAAGCTGAGCGCCTCGCCACGGCGGTCCTCTGGCGCCAGGTCGGCACCGGCGGCGATCGAGGCGACGAAGAAGAAGCCCTCACCGGCACCCAGCAGCGCCCGGGCCGCGATGAAGATCGCCAGGTCCGTGGCGACCAGGTGGAGGCCCAGCGCGGCCACGGTCAACAGCGCACCGCCGATCAGCAGCGGCCGCCGACCGAACCGGTCCGACGACCAGCCGACGAGTGGGCGCAGGATCAGTGATGCGATGCTGAACGACGCGATGGCGATCCCCACGCCGGTCTCGTCGGCGCCGAGCGCCTCCTTGGCGAACGTAGGCGCCACCGGCAGCACGATGCCCGCGGCGATGAAAAAGGCCAGCGTCGCCACCGCGAGCGCGACGAAGCCGCGCGTCACCAGACGCGCCGGATCAGCGGGCGGTGGGCTGCCACTCATAGCCGCCGATTATCGTGCAGCGTCATCGAGCCTCGATTGCGAGGTGATGCATGATGGCGCAGCTATGACGCCGACTGCCTATCCCACCGCGCCCCCAGTCGAGGGCATCAGCTTCCGCCATGCCGTGCTGCCCGATGACCTGGCGACGATGAACGAGATCGCCAACACGGGGCGCCGGGCCGAAGGAGTGGAATGGGTGACGTCCGACGAGGCGTTTCGCACCTACTACGAGAACCTCGCGAACTGCGATCCCGCGACGGATCTCCTCGTCGCGGCGCGGAACGGCATGATGGTCGGCTATGGCCGCGCATCGTGGCACGAGGAGGTCGGCGGCGATCGGATCTACGACGTGACCGTGCTCGCACATCCAGATCACGCGACGCAGGTCATGGACCCGCTCTACGAAGCCGTCGAGGGCAGGCTCCGCCAGATCGCGGCTGCACACCCGGCCGGCACCGGACACTTCCAGGCAGAGACGTCCGACGCCGCGACCCTCCGGACGGCTGTCCTCCAGGCTCGCGGCTACCAGCCGGTCCGCTACTCGTTCCTCATGCTGCGCCCGAACCTCGACGACCTGCCCGATGCGCCGCTGCCCGGGGGCTTCGAGGTCCGCCCGGTCACGCCCGACCAGCTGCGACAGATATTCGAGGCCGACGTGGAGGCGTTCCGCGACCACTGGGGCGCCACAGTGCCGACGGAGGAGGACTTCCGCCAATTCGTCGCTGACCCGGTCCAGGGGGACGCGTCGCTCTGGCGGGTAGCCTGGGACGGCGACCAGGTGGCGGGCATGGTGCGCGGCTACATCAACAAGGACGAGAACGAGCTGCTCGGTCGTCGGCGCGGTTGGGTGGAGAATATCAGCGTCCGCCGGCCCTATCGCCGGCGGGGGCTGGCCCGGGCGCTGATCGGGCTGACCATCCGTGCCCTGCGCGAGCGCGGCATGACGGACGGCGCGCTGGGCGTCGATACCGAGAACCCGTCCGGCGCCCTGCGCCTCTACGAGTCATGCGGCTTCGTCGCCGTCACGCGGGACGCGGTGTATCGGAAGTCACTTCCCGCCGGCTAGCCACGACCCGCCGCGGCTGTCTGCTCTAGGTCGGGCTCTGATCCGGATCCGCCATGAAGCCCTGGACGCCGAGCCACGAACTGCGGAACCGTCAAGACACATGGAGGACCAGAGATGGGCAAAGCCGCCGAGGTCGCGGAGGCGTTTTCACGACACCGATTCTCCGAGGCATACGAGGCACTTGCCGAGGATGTTCGGTGGGTCGCCATCGGGGGCTCGGTCACGGCCGGGCGACCCGCAGTCATCGACATCTGCGAGAGCACGCTTCGGGAGTTGACGGGCACAGTGGTCGACTTCCGTCGCTTCCTCGTCGTCGACGGTGGCGACACGGTGGCGGTCGACTCGGTGGCTCGCTACGTTGATGGGCGGGGCGAAACCGCACAGGTTGCCTCGTGCGACATCTATGAGTTTCGCGCGGACCGCATTACGACCATCACGTCATATGCGGTCGACTTGGCGCCGACCGGATAGCGGCGGCTCCCGCCTACTCCTGGGCGGACAGGTCCTTGTCTTCCATCTCCCACGCGTGGTCGAGGGTGTGGAACGCGGAGTGCCGGATAAGGAAGGGGAGGCTCCCGGACCGCATGCGCTTGCCCTCCCCGGCGTTGTAGGCACGCATCGCGGCGACATATGCCTCGCGATACTCGCGGAGGCCGTCCGGCGTGAGCGCACCCTCCTCGGGGATCCGCAGCCCGACCCCCTTCGCGAAGTCCTCGCTCTCGGTGCGGATGGTGTGGCGGATGATCCGGTCGCGATCGCGTCCTCCGCCGCGCGGACCCTTGCGCATCTCCGGCGAGACCCGCGCCGCCACGCCGTCGAAAAAGGCCCAGCAGGCGCGCAGCAGCGTGACGGCGCGCTCCAAGTCTGCGTCTTCCATGGGGCCCTGCTCGGTCGACGATGGCGAGAAGGAGATGCCCCAGAAGTCGGTCGATGGCGTCCCCAAGCCGTCTTCGACGACCTTCAGCGGTCCCGAACCGTCGAACTCGTCCGCCACACCGGCGAGGGCCGCGACCGGCCGGTAGCGCTCTCGATACGACCCCAGGGTCTCCACGGCGAGGTCGGCCTGCTTCGCGCCACGGCTCCACCCCGGCCAGTCCAAGGCGAACGCGACGGATCGCTTGTCTTTCGGCCCTCGTTGGACCACGGTGCGGACGGACATGCCCC